>CAMZKQ010000198.1 GCA_947311265.1 uncultured Chlorobiota bacterium
AGAAATACTACTTAAAGAAACAAAATAAAAGGCTTTAGCCTTTACAAATTATCACCTAATACAACAAAATAAATGGCACTTTCACACGAGTTTGAATATGTAAAAGCAAAAACAATTGAAGAAGCAGTAAAACTGCTTAGTAAAAACACCAATGCAAAAATACTTGCCGGAGGCACCGACCTTGCAGTACATATAAAAGAGGACGTTACAGCCCCTGATTTGTTAATTGATGTAAAAGGAATAGAGGAGTTTAAAAGACTCAATTTCCAAGACAATAAATTATATATTGGAGCAGGCATTACGTTTTCAGGTTTAATGAAATCGCAAGATGTAAAACAGCATTTCAGAATGCTTTGGGAGGCAGCAGAAACTGTCGCCTCAGTTGGGATTCGTAACCGAGCAACCGTTGCTGGAAATATTTGCTCGGCAGTACCATCTTTGGATTCAGCCCCCCCCCTTTTAATTTACGATGCAAAAGTAAACCTAACTTCCATAGAAGGGAAACGCACAGTTGATATTAAAGAATGGTTTGTAAGCCCCAAGAAAACAGCCATCTGGACGGATGAAATCGTAACAGGGATAGTACTATCGCTACCAGAAGAAAAATCAGGAGGTTGCTACAAAAAACTAGGGCGTTATTCTGGCGAAGACCTAGCACAAGTAGGTATTAGTGTACTTGCTTTGGCAGGAAATAAATACAGAGTGGCAGTATGTGCAGTAGGCCCAATCCCTAAGCGAGCCGAAAAAACAGAAGCCGTTTTAAATGGAAATAAAATTACCCCAGAACTTATAAAAGAAGCAAAAAAAGCACTCGCTTCGGAAATCTCACCAATTACAGATATTCGGGCAAGCAAAGAGTACCGAATGCACATGGCAGGCGTAATGTTTGAGCGGGCATTGCTAGAAGCAAATAAATTGCTAGCCGGGGAAGAGGTTAAATCAGAACCTATTATGTAAGCTCTGAATAATTAATAAACAGATAAAGTAAATTTGGTAGATATAAATTTAAAACGATGAAAAAAATAGTTATAAAATTAAACGGTGAAACAAGATATACACATGTTGAACCAAATGACACATTATTAGACATCTTGCGTGATAACTTAGGTGCAACAAGCGTAAAATCAGGCTGCGAAAGAGGCGACTGCGGTGCTTGTGCAGTACTCCTGCAAGGCGAAAGCGTAAGAAGCTGCCTAATCTTTGCCGTTGAGGCAGACGGGCAAGCGGTAGAAACCATCGAGGGCATGTCCAAAGATAGAAAAATGTCGGACTTGCAAACTGCATTTCATGAAAAAAATGCTTTTCAGTGTGGCTTTTGTGCCCCTGGCACAATCATCTCTACAGTAGAACTTTTGAAAGAAAATCCACAGCCAGAAAAAGCCGAAATACAAGAAGCAATTGCAGGTAATCTTTGCAGGTGTACAGGATACAGCACAATCATAGATACTGTAAAAGAGTTCTCTGAAAAGAAATAACTTTTAAAATTGCTAAAAATACTTAGATTAAGTATCAAAAATTAAGACAAAAAAATGAAAAAAGAATATACAAATATAGGAAAATCAGCTTTACGAATAGATGGTAAAGAAAAACTATCCGGAGCAGCAATATATACTGATGATATTGATTTTGGTCCTAATTTGCTTTACGCTGAAATTGTGGAAAGCCCTTATGCCCATGCAATTATAAAAAATATTGACTACTCGGAAGCTCTAAAAGTACCAGAGGTTATTACTGTAGTTACTGGTAAAGATTTCCCCTACCAGTTTGGCTTATACATGAAGGATAGGCATATTTTTCCGCAAAAAAAAGTCCGTTTTGTAGGCGAGCAAGTGGCCGCAGTTGTAGCACGTTGCCCTAAAGTAGCAAGGCGTGCCGCCAAATTGGTAAAAGTAGAATATGAAGAACTAGAAGCCGTAATTTCACAAATTGATGCGGCAGAAGATAAACCCAAAACCATTGTTCATGAAGACTTAGGCAACTACTGGCACGTCCCGTGGTTTTTCCCTCGGGCTAATACAAATATTGCACATTGGCGTAAAATTAGAAAAGGTGAACCTGATAAAGCCTTTAAAGGTGCCGCCTATATCTTAGACGATACTTACAATGTACCTCGCTACTCCCATTGCCCAATTGAAATTCATGTTGCCGTAGGCAAATACGATTTATCAGGGCGGCTTACCATTTGGGCATCATCGCAATCGCCACACACACAACGACACGTTTTTGCAGAAGCACTTGCACCACTAGGCTTAAAACATGGCAATATTAGAGTAATTGCCCCCCATGTTGGCGGCGGATTTGGAGCAAAAGCAGGGGTAACAATGGAAATTCTTGCCGCAGCAATTGCAACAAAAGTCCCCGGCAACCCCGTAAAAGTCCTCTGGACAAGAGAGCGTGAGTTTTATAACACCTACCAGCGTTTGGGCGTGCAAGCACGGCTAAAAATAGGGGTGGATAAAACAGGAAAAATACTAGCCCTTCACCACGAATTACTTTGGGACGCTGGTGCGTATGTAGAGTATGGTGCTAATGTTGTAAACGCAGTAGGGCTATCGGCAATAGGCCCTTATAAAATTGATAATGTTTCCATTGATTCCGTTTGCATCTATACCAACCTTCCCCCAGGAGGGGCATACAGAGGCTTTGGCTATTCTGAATTTTTATTTGGTTTGGAGTCGCACATGACCAGAATCGCAAAGCATCTAGGGCTAGACCCTATTGCAATTCGTCGTGTAAATGCAATAAAAGAAGGCGATACAACAGCTTACGGAGCAAAAATGAACCCCAATGGCTTGCATAAAGCTATAGAAGCCGTTGAAAAAGAAATTGACTGGTACGGAAAACATACAACAAACAACCCCAATAAAGTAATAGGTAAAGGCTTTTCGCTACTTTGGAAAGCACCAGCCATGCCACCCAACGCAAGTTCCGCTTGCTTCCTTAAGTTTAATGAAGATGCCAGTATAAACCTCTTGGTTTCAGGTATGGATATTGGGCAAGGTTACCTAACTGTTATGGCACAAATTGCAGGTGAAATACTGGGCGTTCCAACCTCAAAAATTAGGAGCGAAAACCCTGACACCGACCGCAACCCTTACGAATGGCAAACCGTAGCATCGCACATAACATGGAGCAGCGGAAATGCAGTAAAAAAAGCAGCCATAGATGCAAGAAATCAAATCTTCGATTTAATTGTAAGAACAAAATACTTGCCAAAAGACGAGCTGTATTTAGAAGACGAAAAAGTAAAATGCCATACCAACCCAAATTTTGAATTAGCACTCAAAGATTTTGTTGTAGATGGGATACAAACCAAAGATGGCACGTATAAAGGCGGGCCAATACTAGGAAAAGGAACATTCTTACCAGAATTTTCGACCACTAAATCGAACCCAGAAACAGGGCAAGGCGGACATCCTAACGTGCATTATACCGTAGGAGCTGCTGCCATGATTATGGAAATAGACAAAAATACAGGTAAAATAAAAATTCTTAAGGCCGTTGAGGCCATTGATTGCGGAAAGGCAATTAACCCAGACTTAGTTAATGGGCAAATTGTGGGCGGGCTTGTGCAAGGACTTGCCACCGTGCTATACGAAGACATGCGTTATAGCGAAAAAGGGAAACTTCTAAACCCAAACTTTACGGATTATAAAATCCCTACGGCAAAAGATATTCCTGATGTAATTGTACCAATTATTGTAGAAGTACCACAGCCTGATGGGCCTTTTGGAGCAAGAGGAATGGGTGAGCATACCATGCTGCCAGCCGCACCAATGGTAGCAAATGCAGTAGAAGACGCTCTTGGAGTGCGGATAACTTCGATGCCAATAACGGCAGAAAAAGTGATTATGACAATGATAAAAGAAGGCAAATATAAAGATTAAAAAAAACAGACACACTATGCTAAAATCACTTTTAGATAATGATTTATATAAATTTACGATGCAGAATGCCGTAATAAAGCATTTTCCGAAAGCCAAAGTTCGCTTTTCTTTTATTAATAGAGGTAAAACCGCATTCCCAGAAGGCTTTGGCGAAACCCTACGTGCCGAAATTCATAAAATGGAGCAATTATCGCTTACGCTAGATGAAAAAAAATTTCTTGCCGAAACTTGCAACTTTTTAGACCCTACTTATATCGACTTCTTGGCGGGCTACAAATATAATGCTAGCGAAGTAGGCGTAATTCAAAAAAATGGAGATTTGCAAATCTCCATAGAAGGCTATTGGTACAGAACCATTTTGTGGGAAGTGCCTTTAATGGCCTTAATATCTGAGCTGTATTTTAAAATGACTGGGCAAGAAACTTACGACGAAGAGAAAATTAAAGACATTGCAAGGAAAAAAGCAGCTGGCTATAAAATACTAGGCATTAAGTTTGCCGACTTTGGCACACGGCGCCGCTACTCTGCACAAAACCACGATAGAGTTGTTAAGGAGCTAAAAAGCTACGGTAGTAAAGCCTTTACAGGCACAAGCAATGTGCATTTTGCACATAAGTACAAGACAACGCCTATCGGTACGCATGCCCACGAATGGTTCATGTTTCATGCGGCAAAATATGGCTTTAAAATGGCCAACCAAATTTCGCTGGAAAACTGGATAGATACTTACCGAGGCGATTTAGGAATTGCCCTTTCGGATACATTTACAACCGAAGTTTTCTTTAAAACGTTCGACAAAAAGTTTGCAAAACTTTTCGATGGCATTCGCCACGACTCGGGAGATGCTGTTGAATTTGCTGATAAAACAATTAAGCATTACAAAAAATTAGGGATAGACCCACTGGCAAAAACCATTGTTTTTTCTGATGGGCTAAACCCAAAAGAAGTAGAACGGATAACCAAAGCTTGCCGAGGAAAAATTGGTATATCATTTGGAATAGGTACTAATTTTACTAACGATGTGGGAGTAAAGGCTTTAAATATGGTCATTAAAATTACCCAGGCAAAACCCGAAAATCAAAATTGGATTGATACTGTAAAACTCTCCGATAATGTAGGTAAGCACACGGGAGATGAAAAAGCAATTTTGCTTTGCAAATCTGTGCTTGAAATAAATGACTAATTAACAGACTATAAAAGAATATGCAAAAAATACGCTTAACCAAAGAATTTGGTTTTGAAGCTGCTCACGCACTGCACAATTACGACGGAAAATGTAAAAATATACATGGGCATTCCTATAAACTTTTTGTAACAGTTTTGGGAGTACCCGAGGTGGACGAAAATGCTACCAAATATGGTATGGTTATGGATTTTGGCGATTTAAAAAAAATTATAAATACGCTTATTGTCGATAAATTTGACCATGCACTTGTACTTTCTTCAAAATCTGAGATTGATAAAAATAAAGGGAAGGAACTATTTGAGCGTTTTGTTGAAACGGATTATCAGCCCACTTGCGAAAATATGTTGGTAGATTTTGCCGATAAAATAAGCCCACTTTTGCCTCAAAATGTAAAACTTCATAGCCTTAAATTGTACGAAACGGCAAACTCTTATGCCGAGTGGTTTGCAAGCGACCAAGAATAGATTAAATCATTTTTCGACTTTCTGCAAATTTAAGAATTGCAGTTGTAATTTCTTTAGAGCTTAGGCGATTGATATGAAAAATAGCATCAACTAATTCATTGTCAGGTAAGTTACCATTAAAATAGTCTAAAAATGAAACCCTGTGGCTGGCGGTATCTGCAATATATTTTTGGGCTTGTATTTCGGTCATTTTTAAATTAACCATTACATTTTTTATGCGATAATCTATATGAGCTGCCATTTTTATATGTAGCGAGTTCGGAATGTCTTGTGCAATGATGCTTCCTGCTCTACCCATAATAATACAATTCCCTCGCTCGGCATAGTCTCTAACTATTTTGCGGATTGCTTCTTTTACTTCGTTATCTGTAACTGCCTTTTTTCGAGTATATTCGGAGAGTAAAATGCTTTCTAAACTTTTTTCTTGTGCACCAAAAACATGAGAAATTTCTTCTGTGCGTACATTTAATAGATGTGCAGCATCTTCGAGTACTTGGTTAGTTACTAAAACCCATGGTTTTTTAGCCTTTGCAGAGAGGTGTTTTACAAGTTCGCTTGCAATATTTATGGCATTTGAGCCAAATTCTCTTGAAATTGTAATTACTAGTCCCACTTGGCTAGCTTATTAAAAAAGTTTGCTGTAAAAGTATAAAATTAAGTTTGTTTACCAATTAAATTTCAAAACTTATTAGCTTATTTTTGTTGGTATAACGCCACCAGCACAATGTTACACACTTTTTTTTTATTTCGTCCCTAAATTTATATCAATTGAAGATGAATAGGATAATGATTTTATGTATTTTTCCATTTAGTACATGACAAAAAAGATAAAATTCGCCAAAAATAACAGTAGAAAGCTTGTATAAAATATTGGTTTTCACTATATTAGTAGATTATTTCGACGTAATTTATCTAATGAGGAAAACCAATATTTCAAACAAAAATAGTGATTTAAATTCGATTTTAAAAGTATATTTTAAAGATAATCTGAATCTAGCGAGAATAAAGTTCATTTCGATGTTTATCATTGCTCTCAGCAAGCTGCAAACCGTTAATTTCAGCAAACTTCCAACGGCATTTGACAGTTTTGCCAATGCAGATTCATCACTCAGGCGTATTCAAAGATTTATAGCTAAATTTAGCTTAAATTCAGATATTATTGCTCAATTAATTTTCAGTTTACTTCCTGAGAAAGAGGAACTAACCCTTACTATTGATAGAACAAATTGGAAATTTGGGACTGTTGATATTAATATATTGGTAGTGCTTTAATTCCGTTGTTACGATTTTAATTCGTCAAGAAAATTACCTTGTTTGTAGTAATATTTTTCAATATACATTCCAATAACATTGTCATGTACTTAGGTTTTTTTTTGATAAATACAATTTTATATCATCTGTACGACTATTACAAAACTAAAATTAGTGATATTATGTTCCAAAAAAAAATTGTGAGACATTTGTAACTGATTGGTTATATGTAGATTATAAGATATCTTACACTAAACCCAAGATGTACAACCTTCAAAATACCCAAAACTAGGTATTGCCCAAAGTTAAATTTAACTTTTTCTTTGCAGTATAAAACAATAATTAAAAATTTGATTTAATGAAAGAAGTACTATTTATTTTTTTTGTACTAGCCACACTATCGGCATCTGCACAAACAGTTAATGACAAAACCGAAACAGAGAAGTCTAAACTCAGCCTTGGTGGGTACGCACAAGTTGATTTTAACGGGCAAATTGGAACTAAAAGTTTTGCTCCCGCAAAATTAGATGTCCATAAAATGGTAATGCTTTTGGGCTATAAGTTTAATGATAAAACGCAATTTGTTACCGAAATTGAGTATGAGCATGTAAAAGAAGTTTTTGTAGAACAAGCTTACCTTCGCCACAGAATTAATGACTACCTTAACTTTAAAGCTGGCTAATACTTATCCCGATGGGTATTGTAAATGAGTTTCATGAGCCGCCAACATTTTTTGGTGTAGAACGTCCGAATTTGGATAAATATATTGTGCCTTCCACTTGGCGTGAAATTGGTGCTGGCTTTACTGGAAACGTAAAAGAAGCCTCCTTAAAATATCAACTTTATGTAGTAAATGGCTTTAAAAGTTATGATGGTGCAGGAAAAGTATCTGGAAAAAAAGGCATGAGAAGTGGGCGACAGAAAGGGGCAGAATCGTTTATGACTACCCCTAACCTGAGTACAAAAGTTGAGTTTTACGGACTAACTGGGCTTAAATTAGGGGCATCTTTTTTCGGAGGAAAAACACAATCGAACAAATACGCTGGTATAGAAAAATCTGATAAAGAAGCAACTGCAGCAGCAGATAGCACTGTTTTAGGGCTTGCAATGTTTGGGCTAGACGCTCGCTACGAAATAAAAGGGCTGAAAGTTAGAGCACAATATAATATTCTAAACCTGAAAAACACAGAGCAATACAACCTTGCAACAGGCTCTAATGCAGGCAGTATGATGAATGGCTATTACGCAGAGGTGGCCTATAATGCGTTCCGACCATTAGGCTTTGAAACTAAATTGTACCCTTTTATTCGTTACGAAAATTACAATACACATGCAGCAGTTGCAGCTGGGATTACAAAAGATGCCGCTTTCAATAGAACAGATATTACCGCAGGGCTTTCGCTAGAGTTAGCAAAAGGGGCAGTACTAAAAATGGATTATCAGTTGGCAAAAAATGCAGACTCAAATTCCGATGATAAACAATATATTAACCTTGGTGTTGGCGTTTGGTTTTAAAAGTAAGTAAATAAATCGTTATTTTACTCCCCCTTTGGCTGAAATTTTATGTTTAGCTAAGGGGGCTTTTGCAGTTTCTGTTTAAAATTAAAATCATTACAATTATGAAAGCTATAATTTCGATACTCTTACTTTTCCCTCTCTTAACTTTTATGGACGCAAGCAAAGACTTGCCCCAAAAATACAGTAAAAAAATACACAGAACAGTAAAAAAAGTATTTTCTGAAAAAGGAATCGTTTTTGATGTCATTGAAATTGAGGACTCCCTTAGATTAACAGCAGACTTTCAAATATTTGAATTAAAAAAACAGAGTAAAACAATTGGCTACATTACTTTAAATAGAACAAATGCCTGCCGAGTTGGGGGGTGTAGCCGCCCTACTACAAATGCAAAAAGTACGGCTTACGAAAAATTCTACTACCTCTGTATTTTCGACAGTAGCCTAGGGATACTAAAAGTAAAAGTGCTCGAGTACGAGTCGGAATATGGCTATGAAATTACTGCAAGAGGCTGGCTAAAACAGTTTGAAAAAGCAAACTTAAAGCAATTTAAGTATGGCGAAAATATTGATGCCCTCTCCGGAGCAACCGTTTCTGCCCAATCCATAATTAACGATATAAACCAACAAGTCTCCCTTGTTAATCTTATGAAACAAAGTAAGTTTATTTAACCCTATTCCTTAAAGGGTAAAGCTAGTGATTAAAGTTTTTATATTTTTTTTGCAAAATCAAAACTTTATGCTTACTATTGCATAATAAACAGCGGTAAAACCGTTTTTTGCAAAGCTCTTTTGCAAAAAAATAAATATGAGTTTATCCTCATTTCTAAATAATACTTCAATTTAATTCCTTCAAATTCAAGCAAATTATTAGTACTGCTAATTTTGCTTTTAATGTTCCAATTTACTAAAAAATAGAGATTTATATCTAAAATATGGAGTTACAAATTATTATTTTGTATTCTACGATAGTATAAAAATAACTATTTGCAAAAATACAGGCTGAAAATTAAAAAATAATTTTAAAAATTTATATGCACACAATATCCGAACTTAATGCTAAATTAGTTCTTGAACTACGCTCTATTGCCAGAAAATTAGGCATCAAAAAAGTTGAAACCTACAAAAAACAAGCCTTAATTCGTAAGATACTTGATAACCAAGCACTAATAACCTCAGCTGAGGAAGACTCACCCAAAGAAATATCAAAAAATAAGCGTCGCCCTAGGCTCTCCGATAAGCCTGTTTCTGAACAAAAGAAAAGAGAATATGGCATTAGAAAAAAAACAGCTAAAAAAGTAAACCCTTTCGCAGGAAGCCCTGCATTCCCTGAAAGTGTGGACAATGCAAAAAAGAAAACAATAAAGCCCAACCTATTTGCAGCAAAAGAAGAGCCCACTAAGCCAGAAATTACAAAAGAAATTAAACCAAAGGAAAAAGAAGTAAAAATTACTGAAGACCAAGCCACTAAACCCAAGGAAACAAAACAACAAGCCAGTTCAAAAGCGACCGAAATAAAAGAGGAGAATACAAAAAATAAAAAAGAAGATTCAAACCAAAACCAAAATCAGAACCAAAATCAGAACCAGAAGAAAAATCAGAATCAGAACCAAGATCAAAATCAGAACCAAAATCAGAACCAGAAGAAAAATCAGAACCATAACAAAAGCCAAAATCAGAACCAAAACAAGAATAAGAACAAGAAGCAAAACCAAAATCAGAACAAGAAAAAGGAAAACACCAACCAACAAAACCGTAATTCGCAAAACAACACACAGAACTCAAACAAAAACCAACAACACAATAATAATAACGATAAAAACAAAAAACGAACTACCGACTACGACTTTGATGCAACAATATCAAGTTCAGGGGTCTTAGAAATCCTATCCGATGGCTATGGTTTTCTTCGCTCGGCAGACTATAACTACTTTAGCTCGCCAGACGATATATATGTCTCCCAATCCCAAATAAAACTTTTTGGGCTAAAAACTGGCGATGTTGTAGAAGGAGATATTCGCCCACCCAAGGAAGGCGAAAAATTTTTCCCACTTGTAAAAGTAGAACAAATTAATGGGAAAAGCCCAAAATCAATCCGAGACCGTATCCCTTTTGAGCACCTTACCCCCCTTTTTCCCGACGAAAAATTTAATATCACAAGCAAAGCAAGCAGTTTATCCACACGAGTTATTGACCTCTTTTCCCCCATAGGGAAAGGGCAAAGGGGCTTAATTGTAGCACAACCAAAGACAGGTAAAACGGTACTACTCAAAGATTTAGCAAATGCCATAGCTGCCAACCACCCCGAAGTGTACATGATTGTTCTGCTTATCGACGAAAGACCAGAGGAGGTTACCGATATGAAGCGGAGCGTAAATGCAGAAGTGGTTGCCGCTACTTTTGACGAAAAGGCAGACCGCCACGTAAAAATTGCAGAAATGGTACTTGCCAAATCTAAACGTTTGGTAGAAAGTGGGCACGATGTTGTTATTTTGCTCGACTCAATTACACGGCTAGCACGTGCATACAATACGGTTTCTCCTGCCTCGGGCAAGGTGCTTTCTGGTGGTGTCGAGGCCAACGCATTGCATAAACCAAAACGCTTTTTTGGTGCAGCAAGAAATATTGAAAATGGCGGCTCGCTCACAATTATTGCCACTGCCCTTGTAGATACTGGCTCGAAAATGGACGAAGTTATTTTTGAAGAATTTAAAGGCACTGGTAATATGGAGCTGCAGTTGGATAGAAAATTGGCCAACAAAAGAATTTACCCAGCCACTGATATCAACTCCTCGGGAACACGCCGAGAGGATTTACTTTATGGCGATAATGTGCTAAGTAGAATGCAAATCCTTCGCAATTACTTGGGAGATATGAACCCTGTTGAGGCAATGAATTTTATTCGAGACCGCCTTGTTCGTACAAGTAGCAACGACGAATTTTTAGCCTCTATGAATGGCTAACTATTTTAATACTCATAAAAAAAGCCACTTTATTTAAAGTGGCTTTTTTTGTCGGAAAGCCTTTATTAATTAGCTACTGCTGTTGCTATTTCAGCATTTTAATAGCCGCTACATCTGCAATATATTTTTCGGCAGTGGCTATGGCCACTTCGCTGATTGGCTTCTTTTGCTCTTGGGCAAGCTGTATTAGCGAAAGGGTATTGTGGTAAATATCTATAAATTCAGAGGCTAATTTTTTTTCGGAAAAACCATTTTTTTCATTTTCAAGTTGGAGCACATCGCCAGAATTTACAATATAGCCCGGGATATGCAAAATATTAGCTTTGGCTAATTCCTTTTCTGATGCTGTATTTTTGAAAAATACATTTCTTGTACCAGTAATTATTTTGCAATTGAGTAGCTTCGCATTTTCCTCAGAAATGATTTTATCTTTTGCACAAGAGCAAAAAATATCACAATTTTGTGTGTAAACATCTTCTGGGCGAACTACTTTTATGGCGTTTACTTTATCCTGAATTTGTTTTATCTTGTCGTAAATTTTATCGGTAATTGTAATCTTTGCCTTTTGTTCAATCAGTAATTTTACTAACTCCGAACCAGATTCGCCTACGCCTTGCACAACGACTTCCAAGTTTTCTAATGAATTTTTATCTAGTTTGTGCTTTACTGCGGCAAGCAGACCTTGAATTAGCCCCTTTGCTCTACTTTTTGATATTCGCCCTAGCCCGTTTTGCTTTTTTTGTAGCCCCAAAACAAATTTAGACTCTCGCATTACTTGCTTAATATCAGGGTATGAAACGCCTGTGCTTTTTGTTAAAAATAGTTTTCCGCCCCAGCGGTTTAAAAATATACCCAGTGCCCTGAAGTACATCTCGGACTTTACTTGCTTGGGCTGCCCTAGTAATATTATACTCCCGCCGCCAAGGCTTCTTTTCAGTAGGGCGGCTTTCAAGGAATTGTAATAGGCGGTATCCAAAGCGTCCGAAATGGCGGCTTCTTCCGAGTTGTAATTGATTAGTTTTGTGCTAGCCATGGCTGCCCCCAAAACAATGCTGTCTATGGCGACTATTGCTTTTAATGATAGGGATTCTTCTTCAAAAAAGAGTAGCTCTCGGCTACTGTTTTTTTTCATGTGGCTAAAAATATTCATGCTGTATGGGTTTATCTTTTTGCACCAAAACCGACTTTTCCAGAGGTGTTATTTCCAAAATCAGTTTTGTTTTTGTTGTATAAATCGGCAAGTGTACTTGGTGCAGTAATTTTGTCTTTCAGTCCAATTTTCTCTGCAATTAGCTGTGCTTTGTCTATTTCTAGTGGTTTAAATTCGTACCTTGCCACAAGCCTTCCTTTTCGTAAAATGGCTTGGTCTATTTGTTTTATTTCGGCATTAAAAGTGCAAATAATTTTCAGCGAAAGGGCATCTGAGAGTAGCCCATCGCCCAAATTAAGCAAATTAACTAACGAATTGCCTTGCTGTTGCCCTGATGTTCTTGGGCGGAGTAAGTTTTCGGCATCTTCGAGGATAAGCACACTGTTTTTATATTTAGAAATAAATGGTAAAAAATTAGGGGCAGAAATGGCATCCATTAAATCTAATGGGAGGAAAATAAACCGCTTGTTTATCGTGTTCATTAGCGAGCGTATGTAGCTTGTTTTTCCGGTGCCATATTTTCCGTGCAGTAGTACAAGCCCTTGCGAATTATCAGTTTTTAAGAAGTTGTTTATTACGGTATTGGCTTCCTTAAAATCATCATTATAATGCTGCTCAAGTGCAACAGACTCGGTTTTTTTATGTTGAATTTTCTAAATTCAAAGCCATATTCGCTACGGGAGTTCGCAGTTATCATGTAAAATTTCCGCTTGTGCTTCTTTTTCTTTTTGGACTCTTTTATAAGTGCAGTTATTGCCTCTATTTCTGAAAAAGGGATTGATTTAGAATACAGAAAATAGACCTTATAGGAGGTGAGCTCTATGAGTAACTTGTCTTTAATTTTAATTAGGTAAGTTGATGTACTGTAATCTGGCTCGTTTATTTTTTTATCTTTGGATTGCTCGTCCTTTAGAATAAAATTATCATCGGTTAAACTGTACTGTTCTGTAATTTTTTTAAGGAAATGTTCTAAATTCAGGGCTGAATAAACGGAGTATGTTCTAGGCAACTCTGCATATTGGTTGATATAATACTTGGAGACCAAAAACTCAATATCATAAGCACCAAAAGCACTTAAAATAGTATTGATTTCATTTTTTTTGTCTATATTTGTAGATAATTGGTTTGGATTTTCTTGCATATTTTTTTTTAAGGTTACAAATTTAAGGTTTTTAAACTTCAAACAAAATGTTTCTTGAGTTAATTGTTCTGGTTTAAAAAGAATTTTAGCTAAGGCTGCAAAAATAGACCCGCAATACTTCGCTTTTAATCCTGCCTGTAAACCCTCTATGTACTAAAAACACTAACTAACCACCCACTTAACTAAAAGGTAAAAATACTTTCCAATAATGGAATTAACCAACACTACTTCGCTACTTGCAAATTCAAAATCGGGCTTTCATATAGTTACCGATACGGAGTTAAATATCCTAAATACAAACAGAGCAGTACGCCTAAAAACGGGCTACTCCGAGAGTGAACTAATGGGCATGGCGTTTCCTTCGTTGTATCAAGGAGACTATCGCCAAAAAGTAATCCAGTTTTTCCAGGAGGAATTATATCTGCCAGAAGGCAGAATTGTACACCCTTGGACATCTAAACACGGTAAATTTATAGCTGCCGAACTCTCTGTAACTCATTTTTTTGTGGGGCAGCAAAAGTGCTTTATTATTTCGGGGAGCGATTATGTAGAAAAGGCAATTACTGAAATTATTGATAATAGCGATATTGTACTACTTCTATGGCGTAACGAGCCAGACTGGCCAATCGAGTTTGTTTCTGAAAATGCAAAAAAAATATTTGGCTACAGTAACTCTAGCTTCATCAACCAGCTCACCCCTTACTCCTCCTTAATTCACCCCGAAGATTTAGAGCGCGTAACCCAAGAAGTACAAAATGCGATTAAAAGCAACACACCTGCCTTTTCGCATAAACCATACCGCATAATAAGAGCAGACAAGCAAGTACGCTGGGTGGCAGATTATACAAATGTGAGGCGAAACAAAAAAGGAGAAGCCCTCTCTTTTGAAGGGCTAATAATTGACATTACGAAACAAAAAGAGGCTGAACTAAAAGCTGAAAAGGCTGAAAAACGTTTCGTGGCAATGGTCAATAATATTTCAGATTCTGTTTTTATGACCGACCAGGCTGGAAACATTATTGATTGCAACAAATACGCTCACCAAGAACTCGGTTACACACGGGAGGAATTACTAAATTTACACGTTAGGGATATAAATGTAGTAGATAAACGAGCCAACTTTAAGGAAGTAAAAGATTGGCTCGAGAATAAATCTGACAGGCATGAGTTTGAAACCCTGCACCTTACAAAATCGGGCAAGCAAATCCCCGTAGAGGTTTCGGCTTCTATTTTTGAATATGAAAACAAAGTATTTTTCCTCTCCGTTGCTAGAAACGTTACCGAAAAGAAAAAAATAGAAGCCGAAATTAAAGAAAGCGAAGAGCAACTATTAAAACTACAGGAAACGGCTAAAATTGCCTCATGGCAGCTGGATATTTTAAATGGAAACCTAAGCTGTTCCAAAGAGTTCTACAGCATTTTTGGCATAGCCAATTTACCGATGTCTTCCGATAAAGATTTCCTAAAACTAATACATGAGCAAGACCAAAAAACAGTAGAAACAGCTTGGCAGAAAGCCCTTTTAGGTGCTACTTTTGATATAAAATATCGCTTAAAGGTAAATCATAAAATAAAATGGGTACACGAAATTGCTGAAATGAAATTTAACAAGCAGGGCATTGCCGTTAAAGCCTCGGGGCTAATACATGATATTACAGAAACAAAACTGGCAGCACTTGAACTAAAAGCCAAAAAAGACAACTATTTAGCCCTCGCAGAAGAATACCACCTGCAAAATGAAAGTTTGCAAAAAGCAAAAGAAAAAGCCGAAGAAAACGACCGCCTTAAATCCTCATTCCTTGCCAATATGTCGCACGAAATTAGAACCCCAATGAATGGGATTTTAGGCTTCTCGCAACTACTCAGCGAACCAGGGATTTCCAAAGACCAACAGCAACGCTTCGTGAAAATAATATCAGACTCCGGGCAGCAATTACTTAATATTGTAAATGATATTCTGGATATTTCTAAACTGGAAACAGGACAAGCAAAAGTGTTTTTGCATAAAATTAACTTGACTGACTTAATGCAAAAACTACATGCCGAATTTAAAATACAGGCAGACAAAAATGCTAATCGTTTTGTGTACAAAAAAAATAGCAATATTAAGCGACCACTTTATATCCACACAGATGAAGGAAAACTCAAGCAAATCCTAAACAACCTATTAAGCAACGCCATTAAATTTACAAATGAAGGGAGCGTAGAATATGGGTTTTCGATTAAAAATAATACTATCGAGTTTTTTGTAACAGATACAGGAATAGGCATACCAGAAGAAAAAATAAGCTCTATTTTTGAGCGTTTTCAGCAAGCAGATATTACTATATCACGGCAATTTGGCGGCACAGGGCTAGGCTTGGCAATAGCCAAAGCAAATGTATTACTTTTGGGAGGCGATATTTGGGTAAAATCAACCGTCCAAAAAAGGACTACATTTTTTTTCAATATTCCATTAAAAAAGGACAACTTGCCTTTACATAAACCCACAGAAGAAGTCCAAAAAAATAAGCTGTATGATTGGACAAATAAGACCATTTTAATTACCGAAGACGAGGCCATTAATTTTATCCTTCTAGAGGAAATACTATCTGCAACAGGCGTGAATATATTAAAAGCCACAACTGGTAAAGCAGCCTTAGAACTGGCTTTACAAAAGCCAGATATTATCCTAATGGATATAAAACTCCCAGATATTAATGGCTACCAAGTCGTAAAAAAAATACGTTACTTTGCCCCCAAAATACCGATTATTGCCCAAACTGCCTTCGCCATGGAGGGCGACAAATCAAAAGTAATAGCAGCAGGTTTCAACGATTACATTAGCAAACCAATAGAAGCTAAACTACTTTTAACAATGATTGATAAATATTTATACTCCTAAAATAACCTATTAGATTTTGGCTTATCCACCGTCCTAGACTTGCTGATATCTTTCCTCTGTACAGAGAAGCTGTAACTGTATAATAATTAAGGTTTTGTTATAAGTGTCTGTAAGATAGCGATTTACATAAGTATGGCAGACTGTAAAGGAGGATATAAGCGTTTTACTTAGAAAATTTACTCCTTTACCCATTTGCCACTTTCTACAATTTTGTCTTGATAAAAGTAAGTGGTAAAATATACGCCCGAAGGTAGTTTTTCGGTGTTTAGGGTGGTTTCTCGCTGGCTGATAGCGGTTTGTAAAACTGCTTTTCCTGCCATGTCGGCAAGTACAAGTTTACCTCCGAGTTTTTGCACCGCTGTTTTTACGTGCAACTCTCTACTGCCCGGGTTCGGGTAGAGGATTTGTTCGCTGGCTTTGATACCAAGGTTTTCTGTGGTGGTGGTGAGTGGGTTGTTACCATCGGCATCAAATTTCATAAACATAATTCCATCTTCATTAGAGGCAATGTAGCGTGCTGTTATCATGCAGCCCCCATCGAATGTGCCTTTTGAGCTTTGAAGAAGCCATAAATCGGGCGTTTCTATAAACTTTTCCCATATGAGGCTCAAACCCATATTATACTTTTGTATATGATAACCTGAAAAATTACCTGTGTATCCAATGGCGTAAATACTATTTATCCCTAATGACAAAGTATTTACTTTGCCAGAGCCTTCAATGGTTGTTTTTGTAATATAGTTTTGAATATTAAAAGCGGTATCAATAACTCCAATTTCCATTTTGTCATAATGATGGCGTAAAAAAAGGAGGGTTGAGTCGGATAAAGGTTTTATTTCTATTTTTCTTGGCGCCTCATAGAGAAATTCAGGCGAGTTAAAAAAATCTAATATTTTTACAACTTCTAAAGTTCTATTGTGCTTATTTAAGCTGGTTACTGCTCCCTCTACGTGTCCATAGGCTATAGAGTATATTTCGCCATTAGGGATAACAAAGAAATCTTGAAAAAA
>CAMZKQ010000199.1 GCA_947311265.1 uncultured Chlorobiota bacterium
CACCTCCATTACCACTATCTCCACATCCATTTATGAGAAGTAGAGAGGCTAGGAGTAGAGAAGATGTTAGTAAACTTTTTTTCATGATTAAATTTCCTGTAATGCTACTTTTATCATTACTGATATTTTTCCCTACAAAAACAAATGTAATTTTTTCTCAAATTAGAGTAGGGAAAAACAAGCAGAACTTCCTTATCTATAAATTTAAAACGATGGAAAAGGGGGAAATAACAAAAGTAGGAAAATACATACGCAAGCTCGGGCTAGACGAACTGCCCCAACTCATAAATATAATAAAAGGCGAAATGGCATTTGTAGGCCCTCGCCCACTTACCGATTTTGATATTAAAAGATTGGCTTGGAACACCGAAAAGCACAACCCCAGATGGAATGTAAAACCAGGTATCACTGGCATTGCCCAACTTACAAAAACCTGCGATGCCAATTTATCTTTACAAAACGATTTATACTATGTTAAAAATAAATCATTTTTTTTAGATTGCAAAGTCGTTATTAAAACATTTCTAGTCCCATTTTTTGGCAAACACACCTCATGAAAGTATTAGTAAACGGCATTGGCAATATTGGCACTACAATTCTAAATTTACTGGTGGACTATAAAAAGTTACTCGGAATTTCAGAAATTTATGCCCTGAAAAATACGCAAATTACAACTTGGAATAAAGTCGAATTAAATATTATTGCAGAAAAAGGCGTAATTTTATGCTCAAAAACGAATACTGATTTTATCCCTTTACCGCAAATAATTAATACGATTGATTATATTTTCGACTGTAATGCCAACACATTTGGATTAAAAAATAAAGGCTGGTACGCCAATTTACCCCAGCTAAAAGGCTGTTCGGCACAAGGCAGCGAAAAAGGCTTTGGCTTGCCATTTATGTCTGGAATAAACAATGAAGTGATTAAAAGCCAAAAGTTTGTGCAAATAGTATCTTGCAATACCCACGCACTTTCTGCACTTATAATGGCGTTCTCGGGTAAGCAAATTGAGAATTTGCTTGATGGCGACTTTGTTATCGTTCGCCGCTCGGAAGATTTGGGCAACCACCAAAGGCTAGTGGCAGCCAATGTTGTTTCTAGGCATTTAGACAAAACCATAGGGACGCACCATGCTATTGATGTGAAAGATTTATTTGCTACAAAGAATATATTGCTCCCCATAGAATCGTCAGACATAACAACACCTAGCCAGCTTATGCACACGGTGCGTTTTAATTTTCGGTTGAGAAAATTATTGCCCAAAGGGCAAATAGAAAAGCAACTAGATAAAAATGGTTTTATTTCAAGGACATCAAAATTTGATTCAAATATTATTTTTGAACTCGGGCGAAAATACAGTGCTTATGGTAGGCTCTTTTCGCATGCCATTATTAATGACAATAATCTTCTAATCAACACAAAAACAAACACGGTAAAAGGTTGGGCATTTATTCCGCAAGAAGGCAATACAATACTCTCGACTATCCATGCTTTTGTATTACAAATGTCTCCCGAAAAGGAAAAGGAAGTAATGGCAATTCTTCAAGCTGATTTAATTCGTGAGTTCTGGTAGTGTTATAAAAACAGGCACCTAAATAATCATGAAAACCAGTGTTCCATAAAAATCATTCATGTAAAGTATAAAATGCGATAAATTTTATACCTTTGTTTTCCTAATTTTAAAGCTGCGAAAAACACATTGGAAAAACCATCTCAAATAGAAAAACCGTTAGATAAAGAAAGTTTTGAGGCACTTTTTCGCCTTTATTTTCGCCCACTTACTGCATTTTCGAGTAAATTTGTAAAGGATACTGATATTGCTAAAAGCATTGTACACGATGTTTTTGTTAAGCTATGGGAGAAGCGAGAAATGATTGATGTAAATAAAAAAGTAAAATCTTACCTTTATACTTCGGTAAATAACCGCAGTTTAAACCATATCCGAGACAATAAAAAATACACAAGTACAGAGTCGTTTCAGGAGCATTTGCCAGATTCGCTTAGCCAAGATTTTAATGATACTTTTACAGCAGCAGAAATTCAGCAACGCATATCCCTTACGCTAGATAGCCTGCCTCCTAAGTGCCGAAAGGCCTTTGAACTTAGCCGGTTTGAACATAAAAAATACAAAGAAATTGCCGAAGAACTTGGGGTGTCTGTAAAAACTATTGAAACACATATCTCTAAGGCACTAAAAGCTATGCGGAAAAATTTGGCGGAATACCTTACTATTTCTATGCTTTTTATTTTGACTGGCTTGTAATAAATCCCGAATTATATTGCAAAAAAAAGCCCCGTTAGAAATAAATCTAACAAGGCTTTTAATTTAAAAGTGTGCTTAACAATGTTTTGCATTTCATATTAAAAATGATACTGCACGTTTAAAAAGATTAAACTTTACAGGCTCTTTTTTCAATGCTGTAACTTCAATTGCTTTGGGTTTGGTATCCTGTATATGTTCAGGTACTTTTTTCGCAACAATTTTGTTTTTTGCAAAAACTGTTTTGCTTGCATTCTGAAAACCAGACTGCTGTGGATTGGTCATAGCAGGATTGTTCGCAAAATCGGTCTCTATTTCTTCAAAAACATCTCTAATAGTTAAGTTATCTTTACCATTGTTGATACCCTTTTTAAGAATTTCGATTAATTTACCAGTAAAATATGTTGGCTGCTTAGGCTTAGCTACCGGATAATTGGCAGAATCGTGCTTCGAGGCAGAAGTTATAACATAAGAACCAGTGAACTTTTGGTTATCATTATTTGCAATTTGTGTTACGGCCGATACTGCATTGTGTATCGAACCACTATAACACGCATCTATAATAGTAATTTTTCGTGCGGCCTTAGAACCTTCAATAATATTACGAAAATTGGTGATATTAATACCATCACTTTCCAAAAAATTGTAAGTTGTGTTGGCGGCAACAAGGTAGGTCTCAAAATTTTTGCTACTTACGATACCGTGTCCTGCAAAATAAACAATAAGTGTTGTGCTAGTGTCCGCATTACGAGCCACCTGCGTTAGCTTACGTTCAATTTCGGTTTTGGTTTCGTTTAACGAAAAAATCAATTCCTTTTCAGTAATGTTTAGAACTTTGTTTTTTAGCAAGTTTTTTTTCAAAAGAAAAATGTTTTGCTTTGCGTTTGGTATAGGGTGTATAGTTGAATCATCATAAAATTTTGAAACCGCTATAAGCAATACTAACGTCTTGTTTGATGCAAAATTAATTGTATCCATAATGTATGTATGCTGTCCTGCACCCGACTGGTTAACTATATTTGTGTCAGGCAATTAGCTGAACTGCGATGCAAATAAAGTATAAATTTTTATAATATGCAAATTTTTCTTTACTTTTTCATATGCTTGATATACAGTTAATTGTAATTTAGTTGCTTTTTTACAAGGATAGACGGAAAATCAAAATAGCTGCAATTGCAGTATTTACAGTACTTTAAGGAATATTGATTGTTATAAAATAGTATTAGTTTTTATCAAAATAAAAAATGTAAAAAAAGTTTTTTAATAATACAAAATAGCCCTTTTTCATCACATTTAACGATGTATTTTATTGATATTCAAACTAATATAAGCAAACCAAATGTATTGTAATTTGCCAATATATTCAAACTTTTATTTTTTTTTAGACTATATTTATACAAGGACTAAAATCGAACCGAAAGTTTAATATTCAATAGCCTTGCCGTTAGATGGTTGGGTACTGCATACATTTCATGAATGCTACCACCTGCATTGGCAATATTCTGCACAGGGCGTATCCATAAATAGGAAACCGTATTATTTACCCCAAGCAAATTGAACACTTCGGCAGTAAGCCAAAGGCTACTTATAGGTCTTAAAAGCCTCAGTTTAGGTCGTCTTTTTTTATCAAAAGGAACAAAGGAAAAGCCAATATCCACCCGTTTGTAATCGCCACCACCACGAGGAATTGTAAGCCCCCTTTCTGTATGTGGTACAGAAACAGGCAGGCGGCTACCATACATTAAGCTAAGGTGTGCTTTAAAAAAAGGGTAGCCCGGCACATAATCCTGAAAGAAAATTGAGGCACTCAAAAGCTGGTCGGAAGGGCGTGGGATATAGCCGTAATCATCGCCTTGCCCATTGCCCATATCAAAAATATCTTCTTCGGTTTTCATCAATGAAATATTAAACCACGAGTTTGTGCCAGGCACAAATTCGCCACTCACTTTAAAATCTGCACCAGCAGTGTAGCCTTTTGCACGTTGGTTGGCGTAATACCTAATCCTTACATTATCAACTTCATAAGGGATTAAATTATCCAATTTTTTATAATATATTTCCGAAAACATTTTAAAATTTCTGCCAAAGGCTTTGAACGCAAACTCATTGCCCAAAAGAAAATGAATGGAACGTTGAGCTTTTGCCGCTTGCTCCAAACGCCCATCGTAATTCCTAATTTCACGGTAAAAAACAGGCTGGTAATACACCCCACTTGCAGCTCTGAAAACATGGTTATGCTCCGATATGGGCAAAAACATGGCGGCAAGCCTTGGGCTTAGCAAAAACTCCCGGCTGTAAGTGCTATAATTTGCCCGCAGCCCGGTTGTAAACTCAAAATCTGTATTTTCTGTTTCAAATTTATAGGTATCTTGGAAAAAGGCTGAAATTTTCTGATTTATTAATTTGTTTTTAGCCTTAACATTTTGGCTCATAAGTACGTCTGACGAGGATATAGGGATTGAATAATCCGCAGAATCTAGCAACTCGTATTCATCTAATTTATCTCGAATAGCATCGTTTCGCAAAGTAGCCCCCCAATGAAATTCATTTTCGTAGTTGGCTAAAAAGCCTTGATGAGTAAATGATTGTGAGCTGATATACAGGTAATTGCGTGCATGGTTCAAAAATAGACCTATCCCCAAGTTAAGCGTGCTATCGCCCGCACTCCCCGAGCCAATATCAGTATTTAGTTGGTTAAGCGAGTACCTGCCAAGTATATCAAAAGTTTCGGACTCTTCTGCCTGAAAAGCAGAGGCGGTA
Organism: uncultured Chlorobiota bacterium; assembly: GCA_947311265.1. Taxonomy (GTDB): domain Bacteria; phylum Bacteroidota; class Bacteroidia; order Bacteroidales; family JAADGE01; genus CAMZKQ01. The sequence goes on from CAMZKQ010000199.1 coordinate 5,024, forward strand.
AAGCGTAAAAAAAACTTAGAATGTGGTGTATATTTCAACGATAGTGCCGACATATAAGTCTGAAATTTATCCACTTCCTGCCCATTAAAATCAATGTATAGAGCCACACTTTGCCCAATTGTACCAAAAGCCGTTTCTCGGCTTATGGGTTTAAATTCATATTTATTTTGCGAGATATTAGCTAAAAAACTCAACTCTAAATTAGTGGATATTTCAAAGGTTAAATAAGTCTGGAAATCAAAAAAAGTTGGGTTGTAATCGCCCTCTGTTTCCAGCGTATTTAGCACATATTTATTGCTCTTGTACCGCACGCCAGAGATGTGTGTGAAGCGTTTGTTTTTCCCGGCAGTACCGCCCAAAAAAGCACTTGCACCAAGCAAACTGGTAGAAACTGATGCCGAAAGCGTATCGGGCTTTTTATAGCGAATATCTAAAACCGAAGACATCTTACCGCCATATTTAGCCTCGAAGCCCCCTGCCGAAAACCGAACCGATGAGGCCAATTCTGGGTTTACAAAACTCAAACCTTCCTGCCTGCCCGAGCGGATAAGTTGTGGGCGGTACACTTCAATACCATTTACATACACCAAATTTTCGTCATAATTGCCACCCCGTACAGAGTATTGCGAACTGAGTTCGCTTCGGGAATTTACCCCTAGTTGAGATTTCACCAAGCCTTCCACACCGCCACTTACCGAAGTCATAACATCAGTAAGTTGAGGGTCAATACGAGTTATAGTGCTGGAATTGATACGATTAGCATTTACATCAACCTCGTCAATTGCCTCTTCCGAGATGTTCATTTTAATGCTCAATTTTTGCGTAGCAACCCCTTTGTAGAGTTTAAATTCTTGGCTTATAAGCCCGCTCCTACGGAAAATAAGTTGCCCCGTTTCAGTCGGGATTGTAAGCGAAAACCGCCCACTTGCAGCGGTGGACGTGGCATGGTAGTTATCAAAAATAACATCAACCATTTCCAAAGGCTTGCCCTTAATATCTGTAACTTTTCCTTTAATGGTTAGCACTTGGGCAAAAGAATGAATCGGAAATAAAAGCAGTAGTATATAAGGTGTAATTTTTTTTAGCACTTTCGTGAAATTATAGGTTTGTACAAAAATATAAATACTTGATTAGAAAACGGATTTAAAATTAAAAAATTAGAGTTTAAAAGTTAATAAGCATTAAATTTTCACCACTCTATTCGGTATAATAAAAGCACAATAAAGGGCATTTTAGTTTTACCAATAAAGTGCTAAAAATCCAGTATTTTTATTAATTTTGTTTTTACTAATGCGTCCTGTCTAAAAAGCAGCCCTACGAGTAGTTTTGCAAAACACTTAAAATTATAACCTGATAACCAATCAGTTATACCACTCGTAGGGCAACTAACTACTCATTTTTTAGTTTTTAGATAGGGCTCAACTAATTATTAACAAAATCCAGCTTTTTAATATTGAATAAAAATAGAACCATGCGACCAGATTTTTCAAAAGTAAATTTCAGAAGCACTAAACCACAAAAAAAACAAAAGGCATCTAAGGAAGTATTTATTACCCCCGAACAAATTGAGCTCAAATCGTTTTACACCAAAGCAGTGCTTAAAGACATGGAGCATCTGGATTTCGCAGCAGGGATAGCCCCCTACTTACGGGGGCCCCACTCTACCATGTATGTTATGCGCCCGTGGACTATCCGCCAGTATGCGGGTTTTTCTACTGCCGAAGAGTCCAATGCTTTTTACCGAAGGAATTTAGCTGCTGGGCAAAAAGGGCTTTCCGTCGCTTTCGACTTAGCTACGCACCGAGGCTACGATTCCGACCATAAAAGGGTAGAGGGCGATGTAGGCAAAGCTGGCGTTGCTATTGATTCTATTTTGGATATGAACATTTTATTCGACCAAATTCCGCTCAATAAAATGTCCGTTTCCATGACAATGAATGGGGCAGTTTTACCAATTTTAGCCTTTTATATTGCGGCAGGACTAGAGCAAGGTGCAAGCCTTGAGCAACTTAATGGCACAATTCAGAATGATATTCTGAAAGAATTTATGGTACGGAATACCTACATTTATCCGCCATTGCCCTCCATGCGAATTATTGCAGATATTTTTAAATACACAGCCGAAAAAATGCCTAAATTTAACTCCATAAGTATTTCGGGCTACCACATGCAGGAAGCCGGAGCAACGGCAGATATTGAGTTGGCATACACGCTGGCAGATGGTCTAGAGTACCTAAGAACAGGGGTAAATTCGGGTATGGATATTGATACTTTTGCCCCTCGCCTTTCATTTTTTTGGGCCATAGGTATGAACCATTTTACCGAGATTGCAAAAATGCGTGCTGGGCGAATGCTTTGGGCAAAAATTGTAAAGCAGTTTAATCCTAAAAACCCTAAATCAATGGCTTTGCGTACACATTGCCAAACTTCGGGCTGGAGCTTAACCGAGCAAGATCCCTTTAATAATATCGCAAGAACTTGCATTGAGGCATCGGCAGCAGTTTTAGGGCATACCCAATCCTTACACACCAATGCCCTTGACGAGGCCATTGCATTGCCTACCGATTTTTCGGCAAGAATTGCCCGAAATACACAAATTTTTCTTCAAGAAGAAACTGGCATGACAAAATCGGTAGACCCTTGGGCAGGCTCTTATTATGTTGAAAAACTAACCCACGAATTAGCACAAAAAGCATGGCAACTTATCGAAGAAGTTGAAGCCCTTGGAGGCATGGCAAAAGCCATAGAAACAGGTATCCCAAAAATGAGGATTGAAGAGGCTGCCGCCCGAAAGCAAGCAAGAATTGACAGTAAAAAAGATACAATTGTTGGGGTCAATAAATTCAAACTAGAAAAAGAAGCCCCTATTGATATTTTAGAAGTGGACAACACGGCGGTAAGAAAATCGCAAATTGAACGGCTAAAAAAATTGAAAGCAGAAAGAAACAGTTTGGAGGTAGAGGCTGCACTTGAAGCAATTACAGATTCTATGAAAAACGGAGATGGTAACCTATTAGAACTTTCAGTTATTGCCGCACAAAAACGAGCAACTTTGGGCGAAATATCAGCGGCTATTGAAAAAATTTCAGGGCGTTATGTAGCTTCAATCCGCTCAATATCTGGTGTTTATTCTGCCGAATCTAAAAATGATATGACTTTTGAAAAAGCTAAAGAATTAACCAATAAATTTGCAGCACAAAATGGGCGTCGCCCTAGGATAATGATTGCAAAAATGGGGCAAGACGGGCACGACCGTGGAGCAAAAGTGGTCGCCACAGGCTATGCCGATATGGGCTTTGATGTTGATATTGGGCCCCTGTTTCAGACCCCAGAAGAGGCCGCAAAACAAGCCGTTGAAAACGATGTCCATATTTTAGGGGTTTCTAGCCTTGCCGCAGGGCATAAAACCCTTGTTCCGCAAGTAATAGCAGAGCTAAAAAATTATGATAGGGAAGATATTATGGTCATTTGTGGAGGGGTTATCCCGCATCAAGATTATCAGTTTTTGTATGATGCGGGAGTGGCTGGTATTTTTGGTCCCGGCAGTTCGGTGGCTCAAGCGGCGGTTTCCATTCTGGAAATTATGTTGGATTAAGGGGCCAATAAATTTTAAATGAGTCCGGTCTAAAAACTAAAAAAGAATAATTAGCCACCCTGCGAGTGTTGTAACTGAATGGTTTTAGTAGCTAATTATCAATACGTTGGCAGGTCAAAATCTAACGGGCTATAGTTAAACGGTTTTAAATATAATTCAATACTAAAATAATCAAAAAAATATGGCTGAACAATTACAACTTACTGCAAAAACATTTCAAGGGCTAGAAGAAATCTTAGCCAATGAACTTAGAGGTATTGGTGCAACAAATATTAAAATCCTGAAAAGGGCAGTTAGTTACAAAGGCACGCTAGAAACGGTTTACCGCAGCAACTACGAACTGAGAACGGCAGTAAAAATACTTCAAGAAATTAAGGTATTTAAAGCCAAAACGCCCGACGATTTGTACTATAATGTAAAGCGTATTGCTTGGGAAGATTTTTTTTCGCTAAAAGATACTTTTGCAATTAATAGCGTGGTATATTCCGAGCATTTTGAGCACTCTGGCTATGCCGGGCTGAAAGTAAAAGATGCTATTGCCGACCGGTTCAGGGAGAAAAAAGGCAATCGCCCCAATGTGTCGCCAAAAACGCCTGATATTAGAATTGAATTGCATATTTCAGGAAGTATTTGTACCCTCTCTTTTGATACCACAGGCGAGCCTCTTTTTAAGCGGGGTTACCGTACATTTTCTGGTACTGCTCCGCTGAGCGAAATCCTTGCTGCTGGTATGGTTTTGCATACGCAAATTTTGGAACAAAAGACGATTATAGACCCTATGTGCGGCTCTGCCAGCCTACTCACCGAGGCCGCCATGATACACTTAAATATCCCACCAGCAATTAATCGTGAGTTTTTTGCGTTTGAAAAGTTAGACGGCTTTTCACCGCAAATTTGGGCAGCGGTTAGAGAAACTGCTGATGCACAGATGAAGCAAGATTCAGCTATTGAGTTTTTGGGTTTTGATATTGATGCTAGGACTGCAAATACCGCTCGGCTGAATGTTCAGAACATAGATTTAGATGACTGTATTACAATAAAAAAGGGCAATTTTTTTGATTTAAAAAAAAGGGCAGAAACGGGTGCAATTATATGCAATCCCCCTTACGATATGCGTCTTAGAAATAAAAATATAGATGATTTTTACAATCAAATTGGAACAAAATTAAAGCACGAATTTAACGGCTGGGAGGCTTGGATTTTATCTGGTAATTTTAAGGCAATGAAACAAATAGGACTTCGTCCTGCCCAAAAAATTCAACTTCTGAACGGGCAAGTGCCTGTAAAATTCAATAAATATGAGCTATACAAAGGGAGTAAAAAAGTAAGTTCCTAAGAAATACACAGAACAAACAAAGGCAAATCACTCATAATAAACACTTTACACTACATTCTTTAAGTAATATATAGAATTATGGATTAAGTTTTTGTTCATGTTCAAAAAAAAATTAAATTTGTACAATGGAATTTGATGCTATTCAATGGCACGACAGCCTTATTAACAATAACACCATTCACTCCTACAGAGGTACTGTGGATAGTGATGTTGTAGGCAAAATCCTAGAAGATACTGAAAATAAACTTTTAGAAAAAGAAAAGAACCGAAAAATAAGAAAACGTTGTTATAATGTCCTTGTGGAGGCCATTCAAAACTTATATCACCATGCAGAATGCGTACCAAGTGCAATAGAAAAAAAATTCGGAAAGAATTTTGCAGTTTTTGCATTTACCTCCCCAGATCAAGATACTTATAAAGTTTCGCTAGGCAACTACATTAAAGCATTTAGTATTAGGCGGTTAAAAGAACGAATGGATCAAATAAATCACCTTTCTAAAGACGAATTAAAAATCCTTTATAAGTTAATTCTTAATAATGATGAGTTTTCGGAGAAAGGTGGTGGAGGCTTAGGGATTATTGACATGGCAAGGCGAACAGGAAATAAATTAGAGTATGGTTTTCATAAATATAACGAAGAATACTATTTTTTCTCCTTAGAAATTGTAATTTCGTAAAAATAGTTACATATTGTAACTTTTAAAAAAGTTTAGAGATTATAGAGTAATAAAAATCGGGAAATAACATAAATTAATACAAGGATGGATTCAATTATAATTGAAGGAAGTGCAAAAACACCAACGGTAAATTTTGATGCAGCAAGTGGAAAAATAGAAATTAAAGGGCGTTCAATCCCTGAAAATTCTATCGAATTTTACAAGCCTCTTGTTGATTGGCTTGATACTTATGCTGCAGCACCAAAAGAAAAAACTGAAGTTAATATTCAATTAGAATATTTCAACACCAGTTCTTCAAAATGTATATTAGACGTTTTTAAAAAACTTGAAATTATAAATAGAGCTAATGACGGCGTAGTTATTAACTGGTTTTACGAAGAAGATGATGAGGATATGCTAGAAGCTGGAGAAGACTATCAGTCGATTTTAAAAATACCATTTAAAATGGTAGAGATGGAGGAGTAGTTCACGGCTTAGTGCCGACTTTCAATTCTCCTCTTATTAGTAAAACACCTAAAAAACTGATGAACTTTTCATTAGCTTTTTAGGTATTTGTGTATTTAAGCAATAAAATAAATTTCTACACCAAGCAGAACGCAAGTAGTATCCTAAATATAGGTTTAAAGTACTGCTTAAATTACAACTTTCACTTTACTTCCCTCTTCGGTTAGTACTAGTTCTAGTGTTTGTTTGTTTTATGGTATTTCCTCTATAGCCACGTATCATAAGTGGTATCCAGCCCAGTATAGGGATAAAAAAGGCAATTGTAATTGGATTTTTTATCATCAGCCAAATATTTTTAAAAAAACCTGAATTAATTTTTATGTCCTTTCCGCCCTTCTTTTTATACTGCCGTTCGAACTCATAAAAAATTATTGGCCAGTAAAATGGAAGGGTAACTGGCATTTTACCGAATTTAGAAAACATCTGTTTGAATAATTCTCCAAGTTGATAGGGCTTTTTTCCATATTTTTCTTTGGAGTCATGCAAATGCTTTTGAAAAATCTTGGTAACTTCTTTTGAGAGTTCTTTAAACTCTTCTTGTGTAATTTCATCGTAAGGTTTATCAATCATTTTATAAGGCTTAATCCTTGGGCCTAAAACAAAAGTTAATTTTGCAGGGAAGGCAAAATAAAAAATCCAAGGAAAAAGCAGTATTAGCAAAGTTATGGGGCTAAGTGGGAGAAATGGAAGCCCTATTTTATTAGCCATTTTATTTACAAAATCGGAGCTATACGAGTAAGGGTTTAGGTACTCGCCATTTACAGTTGAGAAGAAAACAATATCCGTTTTATACTTTATGCTCATGCGCAAAAAAGCAGTTTTAAGCTCTTGCAACTGATATTTGTTATTAAAGCCTTTGCCAATACCAGGTACGCCCTCTGGGTAGATTAATACATTTCGCTTCTCCTTTTGCATCATTAGCTCAAAATTATCAAAAGTAGCATCAATTCCCCCTGCTCTGTTCCACATTTTATCAATAGAGAAAGGATTCATTAGTGCTGATGCAGAGAGCATTGGGGCAGTTAGTGGGCGAACAGAGTCGTCGGAGAATTTTAGCTTGGCATTAAGGCGACTACCAAAAATCATTGCGTCCCAAGGGAAAGACATGCCTGAATGATTAGTTGCTATAATTAGTGGTATTGCTTTATTGTTGCGTTCTGGGAAATTTTCCCAACCTACAAATTTAGAGCGGAACCATATTTCGTCCATCGGGATAGCCACATGTTTTATTAGCTGTTCGGCGTAATTTGCATCATAGTACTCTGTTAGTACCGACTTTTCTTCTATTTTTTGTTTATTCATTATGGCACAAGGAATTGGTCATTTAACCTAGTATTCTCCAAAAATAGTAAATAAGAATACATTTGCAAAAGTTAAATTTTACTTATTTCCATAATTTCCGTGTTAATTCAATAACATGGTTCAAGTAGCTTTCGTCTAAATCTAGTTTTTCTGCAATCTTAAGGCACAAATCAAACTCTGTCTTATCCACTTCCCCATCTACCATTGCCATATAAACAGCGTCCGAGAGTTGCTCCTCTCGTTCTTCGTCATTCATAGGGATAAGGAACTGGAATTTATCGGCATTAGCCATTACCTCCTCTACCACTTCTTTGCCTAGCCCATATTCCTCTGCTCTTTGCGAAAGCATTAGCAACTCTTTTTTTTTTAGGACTCCGTCTGCGTAAGCAATGGCTACTAGGTTTTGAAAATGCTCTTTTTTTATTTGTTTATCTGATTTTTCCATACTTACTTGTTTTTTTATTTCTAAATAAGTGCTATTAAAAGTAAAGTGCAAATAACATGCCTTTTAAAAGGATAATCAAAAATAGCCTAAAAGAAAAAGAGCAGCCCTGTTTAAAGGACTGCTCAAAACCAATAATTATGAAAAACTAAGATTATATTGTTTGTAGTACCCAATATTAATCTTGACACAAAACTACGAAAATAAATTGGAATCCCTAAATTAATTCCTTTTTTTTACATTTTAATTTATGAATAGTTGCTTTTTGTTTACGAATCCCCACTTTTTTGTTACGAATGGTTTTTATTTTTTTATTAAGAAATGCAGTTTGTCTTGGACATCTCTCCCGAGTGGGCTAAGACAAAAAAAGAGATACAGAAATGTATCTCTTTTTGGGTACTAGGTTAGTTATTAAAGTAAGTTTTACAAAGCTGTAAAAGTAAGTGGTAATATTCTTAGTGTTGTATAATACAAATATAGCGTATCCAAACAAAAAGTGCAATTTAGATTGACCAAACTGCACTTTTTGTTTATGAAATGCCCTTTTTCAAGGATAAAAGAAGTAACATAAAATTTAGTCTTGTGTTTTAAACATAATCTTCTCCCTTATTTATTTTTACATCGTTTACAAATTCTCTAATTTTTCGTTCGTTGTTACGCTTGCAAACGAGCAAAATATTATCCGACTCTGCCACTATAAAATCTTCCAAGCCCTCTAGTACCACTAATTTCCCATTAGGGACTTTTACAATGGTATTTTTAGTATCATAAAGCATTATGTCCGAGCTACTTACTGCATTATTATTTTCATCTTTTTGCATATTATCGTAAAGGGAGTCCCAAGTGCCCAAATCTGACCAACCAAATGCCGTGCAGTAAACGTACACATTTTCTGCCGGCTCCATGATGCCGTTATCCACCGAAATATTACGGCATTGTGCATAGGCATTGTTTATAAAATCAAGTTCTTCTTTTGCGTTAGCAAACGCCTTTTGAGGCGTAAATAGTTTTGTAATCTCTGGCAAATGCTTAGCAAAGGCAGTGTTTATACTTTTCAAAGACCATAAAAATATGCCCGAATTCCAGAAAAACTCGCCACTTTCTACAAACTTAACGGCAATATCATAATCTGGTTTTTCGGTAAATGTTTTTACTTGGTCTATTTCAGGAAAGCCCGCTGGGCTATTGCCAGTATTGGCTTGTATGTAGCCATAGCCTGTTTCGGGTCGGCTGGGTGTAATGCCTAGGGTAAGCAAGCTATCGTTTTTGCTCACAAATTCAATTCCTTTTTCTATAACGCTTACAAATTTGGGCTCGTCGAGAATAAGGTGGTCGGCTGGGGCTACAATTATATTAGCAGCAGGGTTAAGTTGCAGTATTTTCATATTGGCATAAGCCAAACAGGGGGCGGTATTCCGGCGTAGTGGTTCTGCCAAAATATGTTCTTTTTCATTTTTGGCAGTTGGCGTGCCACTTCTTCGGAGTATATTTCGTTGGTTACAACAAATACGTTTTCGGGCGGGCAGATTTTTGCAAACCTGTTAAATGTCTGTTGGATAAAGGTTTGTCCTGTACCTAAAATATCCAAAAATTGTTTTGGTGTTTTGGTGCGGCTAAGTGGCCAAAAGCGGCTACCTACGCCACCTGCCATAATTACGCAATAGGTGTTATTGTTCATATTTATCTTTTTTTAGTCGTAAAAAAAGAGGCACAGATTATTGCACCTCTTTTGCTAATTTTTTAATTACATTACTTTAATTAATTCAGTAATTAGTGTTGTCATGCGTGGTTCAGCATCGCCAGCTACGTTTTGCACTTCGTCGTGAGTGGTTTCTATTTCGGGGTCTTCTGGCTCGCTAACGTTTGTAATTACCGACATACCGAACACTCGCATACCTTGATGATGTGCTACAATCACTTCTGGAACGGTGGACATTCCTGTTGCATCTGCTCCAAAAGTACGAAATAGCCTATACTCCGCAGGAGTTTCTAGTGTAGGGCCGGTGCTACCAATGTAGATACCTTTTTGAATGGGGATATTATTATCCGCAGCTATTTTTTCTGCGGCTTTAATGTACTCAGGGTCATACACTTTACTCATATCAGGAAAGCGAACCCCTAGTTCTTTAAAGTTTTTTCCGTGTAACGGGTTTTCCGGGAAATAGTTAATATGGTCATTAATTAGCATTAAGTTGCCGACTCTAAATTTAGGGTTCAACCCGCCTGCTGCATTAGAAACAATGATAGATTTTACCCCAAGAAAGTGTAGTACTCGCACTGGGAATGTAACTTCTTTCATGCCATAACCTTCGTAGTAATGAAATCGCCCTTGCATGGCCACTACTTTTCGCCCACCAAGCAGACCAAAAATAAGTTTGCCAGAATGCCCTTCTACTGTTGAAACGGGAAAGTTTGGTATGTCTTCGTAGGCAATGGCTTGTGCATTTTCAATTCTGTCGGCAAGTCCACCCAGCCCACTACCTAAAATTATTCCAATTTCAGGTTCAAATTTTGTTTTCTCGGATAAGAATTTTGCTGTTTCTTTAAATTTTGTTAGCATATTTATTACTATTTTTATAATTAATTATTTTAATATTTTTTGAGTTTCTCTTTTGATTGTTCTTAGAATAACTGTTACTGTTTTATTCAACTATTTTTTGAAATGCGACATCGTTTTTTACATCAACAAGTTGCATAATATTTTGGGGCTTAATGGGGATATTTCTAATAAAGTTTAATTATTTCACAAATTTATTGCAATTTTGTAAAGATAAGAAAAATAAAATTTAATAAATAAAAATCACCCTGAAATATTTAGATTTCAAGGTAAAATTACTCGACTTTATGGATTACGATATTATAATAATTGGAAGTGGCCCCGGCGGATATGTAGCGGCAATAAGAGCAGCACAACTAGGCTTTAAAGTGGCTGTTGTAGAAAAATCTGAACTCGGCGGAGTATGCTTAAACTGGGGCTGTATCCCTACAAAATCGCTTTTGAAAAGTGCCGAAGTGCTTAATTATGCAAAACACGCAGCGGACTATGGCATTATTGTACCGGAGGCAAAGCCTGATTTTGAAAAAATCATTCAGCGAAGCCGAGCTATTTCAGCACAGATGAATAAAGGGGTAGAGTACCTCTTCAAGAAAAATAAAATTATGGTAATAGAAGGTTTCGGGAAAGTAAAATCGGCTGGTACGGTACAGGTTACCTCAGCAGACAGTCAAGTTTCAGACCTATCGGCAAAGCACATTATTTTGGCCACTGGGGCAAGGTCCCGCAACTTAGCTGCCCTTCCGCAAGACGGCAAAAATATTATTGGCTATAAGGAAGCACTTGCATTAAAAGAAATTCCTGAAAGCATGGTGATTGTTGGGTCGGGTGCTATTGGTAGCGAATTTGCCTACTTTTATAATGCCATGGGAACAAAAGTTACTTTGGTGGAATATTTACCCAATATTATCCCGCAAGAGGACATTGACGTATCCAAACAGTTGGGGCGGTCTTTCAAGAAATCAAAAATAAGAGTGATGGTAAATTCTGCCGTTACCGCTGTTGAAATTAAGGATAATAAATGTTTTGTAAGTGTAAAAACAAAAAAAGGAGAGGAACTTATAGAAGCGGATATTGTACTTTCTGCCATTGGTATTGTTCCAAATCTTGAAAATATTGGTATTGAAGAAAACAATATCGCACTCGAAAATGGAAAAATAAAAACGGATAAATATTACCAAACTAATGTTGCAGGCGTTTATGCCATTGGCGATATTGTTCAAGGGCAGGCTTTGGCACATGTTGCCTCTGCCGAAGGCATCACTTGCGTAGAAGCTATTGCTGGGCTAAATCCTGCGGCTATTGATTATGGCAATATCCCATCGGCAATATATGCCCAACCAGAAACGGCCTCTGCTGGGCTTACAGAAAAGCAAGCCATAGCAGCCGGCCATGAGCTACGCATTGGTAAGTTTCCTTTTACGGCATCGGGCAAGGCTACCGCAGCTGGCAAGCGAGATGGTTTTGTAAAGTTAATTTTTGATGCCAAAACTGATGAAATTTTAGGGGCACATTTAACGGGAGCTAATGTTACAGAAATGGTTGGAGAGCTTGTTGTTGCCAAAAAACTGGGGGCAAAAGCGATGGATTTGATAAAATCCATTCACCCACACCCCACCATGTCGGAAGCCATTATGGAGGCTGCCGCCGAAGCTCACAACGAGGTTATTCACATCTAAAATTTAATACAGCAATGAAATATCCAGAATTTTACAAAGAAGTAGAAACAATTACCCTATCCGATTCGCTATCGAACCTGCTTGGGGCATTTGAAAGTGGCGAAATTGAGTTTTCGTATTTAGATATTGTTAAATCTGCCGGGCACAGTTGCCCTACCGTAGCTGGGGCTTATTTATCGGTAGTAAAAGCCTTAGGCTTTTTATATCCCGAAGCGTTGCCCACACGGGGCGGTATAAAAGTAGAGTTTCGAGATAGCGAAGCCTCGGGGGTTACTGGGGTAATTGCCAATGTGGTCGAAAACATTACTGGAGCAACTGTTCTGCGTGGTTTTAAAGGGCTTGGGGGGAATCATGCACGGCACTCCTTAATGTGTTTTGATGCTCCAATTCAAGGGGAAATTAGATTTACTCGTTTGGATACTGGGGCGGCGGTGGAAACGGTTTACAACCCGCACTCTATTGAGCCTCACCCACAGCAAATGCTTTTGATGCAAAAAATCATGCAAAATTGGGCATCGGAAGAAGAGAAAGCAGAATTTGCCAAGCATTGGCAAAACCGAGTAAAGGCTATTTTGGTGGATAATTTTTCTAACCCCGATATTCTTCAACTTAGTGAGCCAAAGGGCTAAAGTTTTAAATCAGTAATTATAAACAAATCGGTAAATTGCTTGGCTTTTTGCCGTAAAGTTATCATTTTTTTTGAATTTCGGGATTGTCTATTTTGTTTTGAATATCAACAGCCATTTATAATGTTTTGGAAATAAAACTTTTATGGAATTATAAACTTTTAGTAAAAAAATGCAAATTTTGATGAGCAAACCCCTATAATTCCCCTTAACAGGGGAAAAATTTGCGGTAAGCCTCGACATAAAGACCAAATTTCCTGCCCTGATA
>CAMZKQ010000200.1 GCA_947311265.1 uncultured Chlorobiota bacterium
CATAGCCTTTTACCTTATTGCCCTTGCCGGGATATTAGGATTTGGCATCTACTATTCCCACAAAAAAAATAAGCCCATTTTAAACACCATTATTCTGGGCATTACAGTAATTCTTATCGGCTACTCCTCGTTCTCTGTTATCGTTATTCGCTCGCAAGCCCAAACGCCAATGAACGAAAACCAACCCGATAACATTTTCACCCTACTGTCCTACCTCAACCGTGAGCAATATGGCAACCGCCCCCTTTTATACGGCGGCTACTACGACTCCGAATACCAACGCAATGCAGCAGGAAACCTAATGTCTTCGCCAATGTATCGCTACCGTAAAGGCAAAAAAAAGTATCTAAAACTAAAAAAATACAATCCTAACTATAGATTTAAAGCAGGACAAACCACTATTTTCCCGAGAATGTACAGCCGGAAAAACTTACATATTTCGGGCTATAAAAGCTGGGGCGGTGTGCCAGTTGGCCAGAAGCCAACGTTTGTTAATAATATTCGGTTTTTCTTAAAATACCAAATAGGGCAGATGTACTTTCGGTATTTTATGTGGAATTTTTCGGGCAGGCAGAACGATAAGCAGGGCTATGGCGGCATTACCAAAGGCAACTGGATTACCGGTTTTAATTTTTTAGATGCCACAATGCTTGGCAACCAAAGCGAGTTAGCGGCACATGACAAAAATGATAAATCCAGAAATAAATATTTCCTTTTGCCACTTCTACTTGGTTTAGTGGGTTTAGTTTACTCATTTTCGCAGAGCGAAAAATTATTTACCGTAATTATGCTCCTGTTTTTCTTTACAGGCATTGCAATCGTACTCTACCTTAACCAAACACCCTACCAACCACGAGAACGAGATTATGCCTATGCTGGCTCATTTTATGCCTTTTCCATTTGGATAGGATTGGGTACACTCGCCGTTTATTCTGGGCTAAGTAAATTCTTAAAATCAAAGCATTCCGCCATAGCGGGCACAGCTATAGCCGCAACAATTCCGCTACTTATGGCATTCCAAAACTACGATGACCACAACCGCTCTGGCAGATATACGGCAAGGGATTTTGCCAAAAACTACCTGGCTTCTTGCGACGAAAATGCAATTTTATTTACTTACGGCGATAACGACACCTTCCCACTGTGGTACGTGCAGGAAGTAGAGGGCTTTCGTACTGATGTACGGGTGGTGAATTTGAGCCTTTTGGGGACGGATTGGTACATTAACCAAATGCAACGGAAAGCCTACAAATCGGACGCACTGCCGTTTAAAATGAAAAAGGAACTGTACCAAAAAGGAAAACGGGACGTTTTATATTTGCTCGACCAGCCAGACTCCTATATTAATGAAAAATATTTTGGCTCGGAAATTAAGCTAAGGCTAACTTACCGGCACTTGTACAGGCAACTTCTGGCGGTGCTTGCTAACTCAAAGTACCCGAAAATAGCAGCCAGCGATTTTGAGCGTTTAAAAGCCCAAAAGCTCCCCCCAGTTGAGGCATTTGCACTCATCGAAAAAATAGCAGAACCAACTCAAACAGAACGGTTTAACTTTAACAACCTTGCTGTAAACGAGTTGCAAGAAAATGCAAAACTATTTTTTTATGATATAACCCAATGCGGTTTACCGCTCGATTTTGCTATGGATTTTGCAGCTTCCGACGAGGACTATACTAAAATGAGTCCCGGCAGCTCTTCGGAAGGTAATTTTATCCCGTCTAGGAAATTTAGTATTTCTGTAAATCAAGACAATATAAAGACTATTCCTTTCAGCGAAAGCGAAAAGAAAAATATTGTATCCAATATCGAGTTTGAACTCAACAAAAGATATATCTATAAAGATGGCTTGGCTGTTTTGGAAATCCTTGCCCGCAACGACTGGAAACGTCCTATTTATTTTGCCACTAGCGTTGGGCATGATAATTTTTATGGGTTATCTTCATATTTCCGTTTGGAAGGTTTTGCTTATCGGCTTATCCCTGTAAAGAATACTCAAAAGTTGGGAACTGGGAGTATAAATACCGAAGTAATGTACACAAAATTAATGGGTTTTTCTTGGGGAAATATTAAAGATAAATCTGTATTTATTGGAAGTAATAACCGAAGAGTTATTTCGATTATGAATATACGAGAAACCTTTGCAAGGCTGGCATCAGCACTTATTAATGAGGGGAAAAATAAAGAAGCAATAGAGGTGCTTAATCGGTGCATGAGCGAATTACCTACCGAGCAAATCCCGCTTAACGAAACCATTGTACCAATTATTGAGGCTTATTTTAAAGCTGGTGAAATGCAGTCTGCCAATGCCCTTATCCTTGCTACAACCAGTCGCTTTGAAGAGGATTACAGGTGGTACTCCTCGCTTTCTGAAAGCATGCAGCCATATATTTTCAGAGCTAAATCTAATGCCGATGCCACAGTAAAAACATTAAAGCAACTGCAAGCCAAATATATCCACTAGCTGAATTTTAGAGCTAAGGTTTTACACTAAGCCCCTTTTTTGTCATGGTCCAGAATTTACCACACATTGTGCCGTCCCACTCATCTTGCACGTTCTTGATGTCCCAAATAATGGCCGTCATATCTTCCGAAAGGAAGACCGTTTTCCCTACTGGCAACCACAGAGTAGTATAGACCAACTGGTTGTGAAACTGGGTTTCTTTTTTTAATGAAAAATAATCGTCAAAAGACAGGGTGTTGTTATCCTGTGTCCAATTATACTCTACTTTTTGGGTACTCAAATTGGCAGTTTTTCGGCTTCCTGCCGAAGCTTTTATTTTAGTTTCGATATAGGTCAAACTATCTTTACTTTGCCTAATGTTATATGTTGGGTTGCCGAACATGACTAGTTTTTTATCTATCCGTGTGAGTGCAATTTGCGAGAGGCGTAAATTAATATGGTGTTTTTCCGATAGGGCAGGAATTGCATTATTCAGTTTTATAAAAAGGGTATCTGAGTTTATTTTTTTTAGCTCGACTTTACTTATAGACACCTCATTTACAGAAAGTTTGCTTGCTAATCCTACGGCAGACATAACACTAAATAAAACAGCAACAAGCCAAACGGAAAATCCTGCAATGCCTATAAATTTAAACTTTGTTTTAAACCGAAAGGCAACCTTTGCACCAGCAAAAATTAAAAACCCGAATGGGATTAAGAGAGCAAAATAAACCGCAAGCATAGACAAAGTGGCAGAGAAAGGAAGTGGGAGTACATTAAACACCTCTCGAATGGGAAGCAAAATAAAGTCTGGAAAAAATACAGTTAGCCCCGTTTCTCCGATAAAAAAGACCCCTGTAATAGCTGCCGAAAACACTAGCCCATAAATCAATAAAGCAACTCCGATAATAAAAACAGCAGCATTGAGCAAGGCTTTTGTTATCGACCAAACAACAGTAGCTGTTTGGCTAACGATTTCTCTATATTTAGTATAGTCAATCTTACTGCTGCGTTGGCTCAAGGAATTTTTTACGGCAAAAAATTCATCAGTAATTGTTTTTTCTATGGACGATATGTTTATTTTCTCGCCCTTCATGCGGAGCTTATCGGAGGTGGAAACCGCTTCGTCCATTACCACCCAAAGCAGTATATAGATGAGTGTACCTGTACCAAAAAAGATAACTGCTATTAAAAACAAAGCTCGAATTAAGTTTATATTTACACCAAAGTAATTGCCTAGCCCAGCACATACGCCTCCTAAGAGGCGTTCGTCAGCATCTCTAAATAAACTTTTCTGCACCTTTTCCTTAGGTGCAAAAGAGTTTTTGGCTTCCGAGTTCACCTGCTGTGGCTCGTCTTCCAAATCCATAGAAAAATCCTCGGGTTTACCCATTATTTCTATAACCTTTGCCACATCTTTGCAAGTAATCGCCTGCTTTTCATTAGAGATTTGCTCCGAAAAAAGCTCCGAAACACGGGACTCAATATCCGCCACAATTTCGTCGGCATTTTCATCTTGCTCAAATTGTTTGCCTACCGCATGAAGCCATACACTTAGCTGCTGATAAGCATCTTCGTCGATATTAAAAATATAACCGCTTATATTTATTCTTATAGATTTTTTCACCTCTTAATTCTTTTTTTTTTCATTAGTCCTAATTTCTTCGACAGATGCGGTTAAATTATCCCACGAACTATTTAGCTCTTCGAGAAATGCAGCTCCTTTTTCTGTAATTTTATAATACTTGCGAGGCGGTCCTTTTGTTGATTCTTCCCAACGGTACGCCAAAAGCCCTGCATTTTTCTGCCTTGTAAGTAGGGGATACAGTGTCCCTTCCACCACAATAAGCTCTGCTGCTTTAAGCTCTTTTATGATTCCAGATGCGTAGGCATCGTTTTTGGATAGGATTGTAAGGATACAAAATTCCAAAACGCCTTTTCGCATTTGTGCTTTTACATTAGTAATTTTCACGTTTTACTTTTTTTTGAACAACAACTCCCCCCTATCCTAGCTTTTAGCTTCTACTTTTTTTGAGCAAAACAGAACTCTATTTTCAAAATTTAACCAAAGAGCAAAATAAACCGCCAAAGTCCAACCCGTTAAAAGAGTACTTACTGCAAATGCGATACGCACCCAACGTACATTTACGCCCATTCTTCCACTAAGCTCTCTGGCTACGCCACCAATTATTTTTTGCACTTTTACTTTTGGGCTATCAAAGGTGTTTTTCTGCTCGGCTTTTTGCTTTTTTTTGTAATATTTTTTCTGTTTCTTAAGAGAGGGTTTGTAATGCACCTTCTCATTACCTGCCACCACCCGAATTGCCGACCACACATTTTTTTCAGTTATTGGCACATCTTTGCCTTCGGTTTCTGCAATAAAGATATACGATATTTGGCTTTCAATATCCAGCATCTGCTCTTGATTCTTTATTTTTTTCTTTAAAAATTTCAGATAATCAGACATCAAGAAATCGGCATCGCTCGTGAGTTTAAATGAATTTTCTCCGATGGTAATAATTGTTATTTTTTCCATGATTTTTTGTTTTAATACGTGCTAAAATCTATAAATTAATGTTTTCTTCGATGCAAATATAAGAATAATACAGTACTATGCAAAGCAAAGTACTGTATTTATGACAGTACTGTATAAAAAAACTCAATGGCTTCAAGGAAGTAACTGTAAGTCATCAATTTACACTAACACAAAAAGCTTGTAAAAAAAATGCGTATATCTTTTTATCACAATGTCTTATTTTTTTTGATATATTTGTAAAGAATATAAAATCAAAAAGAAGACCTGTACACCTTTATTATATATAGAACAAATGGAAACAAAAAAAGGACTACTCCGAAAAATGTCCACCAAATTGGACACCCCAGTAGAGTATCAACTAAATATTGGCGAAAGCCAAATTGCCATGAACGAGTTAATAGGGAAATTTATTCGTATAGAGTGGGCTGGCGTTATACATTGCCTAAAGTGTGGAACAAAAACCGTAAAATCATTTTCGCAAGGCTTTTGCTACCCCTGTTTCAGAGATGCACCAGAAGCCGCCCCTTGCATTATGCGACCAGAACTGTGTGAAGCACACTTGGGCAATGCCCGAGATATGGAATGGTCTAAAGAGAATTGCCTAGCTCCACATTATGTTTACCTCGCCATTTCGAGCAATTTAAAAGTAGGTGTTACAAGGCACTCCCAAGTGCCTACTCGCTGGATAGACCAAGGGGCAAGCCGTGCCATAAAATTTGCCAGAACCCCCAACCGTCAGCTAGCTGGGCTTATTGAGGTGGATTTAAAACAATACATGAGCGACAAAACCAGTTGGTAAAAAATGCTTAAAAATGAAATTGACCAAACTACCGACCTGCTTGCTCAAAAAAAATTAGCTGCCAGCCTATTAAAAGAAAATCTGACCCAGTATATTTCCGAAGAAGATGAAGTTACAGAAATTAGCTACCCTTTTCAGGAATTTCCGACTAAAATAAAAAGTATAAATCTGGACAAGGAGAAATTTGTAGAGGGTAAACTAATTGCCATAAAAGGGCAATATCTCCTTTTTGAAGGAGATAAAGTAATCAACATAAGGAAGTACGGCGGGTATCAAGCTACAATCTCTTATCCGAAGCACTCAATTTAAAATTAATAAAACCACTAATGAGCACATTCGATAAAACCGCAGAAATATGGGAAGCCGAGCCAAGACGACTGGCAAGTGCCAATGACATTTACAAAGCCATTGCCCAACACACATCGCTAGAACAGTACAAATCCGTTGCCGATTACGGCACAGGAACAGGGTTGTTACTAATTCATATACAGCCATTTGTAGAAAAAATAACAG
Source organism: uncultured Chlorobiota bacterium (assembly GCA_947311265.1). Taxonomy (GTDB): domain Bacteria; phylum Bacteroidota; class Bacteroidia; order Bacteroidales; family JAADGE01; genus CAMZKQ01. The sequence continues at coordinate 6,289 of CAMZKQ010000200.1, forward strand.
GCTTTGATAATTCCAAAGGCATGCTTGATCAGCTGGAGAAAAAAATAAAAAAATCAGGACTAAAAAACATTACAGTAGTTTTTAATGATGCCGATAAAGATGAATTACCACAAGAGCAATTCGACTTATTTGTTTCCAGCATGACATTTCATCACATACAGAAAGTGGAGCAATTTATAAAAAAAGCATACAATTCACTTTTGCCAGAGGGCAAATTTTTTATTGCCGATTTAGAATCCGAAGATGGCAGTTTCCATGCCCAATCAACAGAAGGCATTTTCCATTTGGGCTTCGACAAAGAGCAGTTTGCCTTAATGATGAAAAATGCAGGCTTCAAAAATATAAAAACAGAAACTATTTTTTCTATCACTAAATTTGAAAAACAATTTCCTGTATTTTTAGCCTCTGGCCAAAAGTAAAACAATATAAAACCACGACTAAAAATTTATAAAATGACAAAAAAGGCAATCATTTGTATCGACGACGAAAGGATTATTCTGCAAGCCCTAAAAACACAATTAAAAAGCCATTATGGTTCAAAGTACATTTATGAATTTGCAGAAAGTGCCAACGAAGGCTTGGAACTTTTAGAAGAACTTGCCGATGAAGGCATCGAAATTCTAGTGATTGTATCCGACTGGCTTATGCCAAAAATGAAAGGCGACGATTTTTTAATAGAAGTACACAAAAGGCACCCAAAAATTTCAAAAGTCTTACTTACAGGACAATCCGATGAGGCAAGTATTATTCGGGCAGAAAAAGGGGCCAACCTACACTGTTTTCTGAATAAACCTTGGGCAGAGGAAGAACTTTTTAAAGCCATCGATTCTGCAATTTAGCTGCTAAAGCAGTGAAAAAATACAAACTTATAATAAAAGGCGTGAAATTTGCAAGTGCATTCCCAAACAACTACCCGACCAGTAATTTAACTTTAAAATGAAAAAAGCAGCAATCCTTTGTGTTGATGATGAAAAGATCGTTCTGACGAGTCTAAAGGCACAATTAAAAAGAGCTTTTGGCGACCAGTACGAAATAGAAACCGCCGATAGTGGCGACGAAGCCGTAGAAATTATTGCTGAACTAATTGAAGATGGAATAGATATTCAACTCGTTATATCCGACCAAATAATGCCAGGTATGAAAGGCGATGAGCTTCTTAGCCATGTGGCAGAAAAATCTGAACACACAGTAACCGTAATGCTTACTGGGCAAGCCGATTTGCAAGCCGTTGGGCGTGCTGTAAATTCGGGCAATCTATTTCGCTATATCACCAAGCCATGGGACGAGATGGATTTAAACCTGACCGTAAAAGAAGCACTACGCAGCTATCTACAAGAAAAAAAA
>CAMZKQ010000201.1 GCA_947311265.1 uncultured Chlorobiota bacterium
AAGATTGTGGGCAAGCCAATGGGGCAATAGACCTTAGCATCTCTGGTGGAGATACACCTTACTCCTTTACTTGGAATTTAGGACAAACTACAGAAGATATTGATAACCTATCGGCAAATACTTACACCGTTCAAATAACCGATAACATGGGCTGTACCCTTGCAGGAAGTTATACTGTTGCCAACGATGTCGCCGCTTTTAGCATCAGCGAAAGCATTACCAACGAAACTTGTGGCGATGCAACAGGGGCAATAGCCCTAACAGTTACCCCAGCCGATACTTACACCTACAACTGGAACACAGGAGCTACTGCCAATAGCATCTCTACACTAAGTGCAGGAACTTACACTTGCGAAGTTACAAATAACTCCGGTTGCTCATTAACCCAAAGTTATGAAGTAACAAATGAAACCGCAGGATTTGCAGTAACATTAGCTAATATGGATAACGACTATTGCAGTGCAGGAACTGGATTTATTGATATTGATGTTACAGGAGGAACAGCACCATACACCTACCTTTGGAGCAATGCCGAAACAACACAAGACATTGCTAGCCTTTCCCCCGCTACTTATTCTGTTGAAGTTTCAGATGATGCCGGTTGCAAAGTAACCTTAAACCAACAAATCCTAAACTCAATTAATAACGATTTAGGAATTGTAAACATTAACACCACCGACGAAAGCCGTGGCGATGCCAACGGAAGTATTACTTACGCCGCAGCGGTTGCAGGGACATATATTTACAAATTAAATGGCACACAAAACCTAGGCAATACGCCAAACTTTACCGACCTATCTGCCGGAGATTACATCATCTCTATACACGATGGCGGTTGTTTTGTAGAAGAAACTGTTACTATTGATAATAGTGCTACATTTAATGTAAACATATTTAATGTACAAGATGATTTTTGTGGAGGTTCTTCTGGCTCGGTAGATTTATGGGTTGCCCCAGGATCTGGGTCATATACCTACCTTTGGAGCAATGGTGCTACAACAGAAGGCATCGCAAATGTACCAGCAGGTACATACACTTGTACAATTACAGACACTAATACAGGCTGCACAAAAACAATTAGCCAAGAAATACAATCAGCAGGATGGTTCTCGGCAAGTGCAAATGTTACAGATGAAACCTGCGGACAAGGCAACGGAGCTATTGACTTGGTTATAGTTGATAATTTTAACGAACCAAAAACAATCCTATGGAACACCGGAGCAACCACAGAAGACATTAGCAACCTTTCGGCAGGCGACTATTCAGTTGTATTAAGTGCAGTAAACTTTGCCTGTGAAGTAACAGTAGATGTTCAAGTACTAAACAATACAGGCTCACTTTCTGTAAGCCCAAGCATACAAAACGACAACTGTGGGGCAGGACAAGGTGCAATAACACTTGTTATCTCTGGCACTACGGCAGGATACTCTGTACTGTGGAGCAACGGAGCAACCACCGACAATATAACAGGACTAGCTGCTGGCAACTACTCGGTAACTGTAACAGATACACAAACCAACTGTACTTACAACAAGAACTTTACCATAGAAAATGTAGGAGAATATACTGTTGCAGATGCAATAACTAAAAGCTCATGCGGTACTTGTGCCGATGGCGAGATAAATCTAACCCCAAGCCCAACAGGCAGTTACACCTACCTTTGGAGCAACGGAGCAACCACAGAAGATGTTACAGGATTACTACCAGGCACTTACACCGTATTAGTTTCCAATAACTTTGGCTGCGATACCAACCTATCCTACACCGTTGGGGCATGCGACCTTACTATAGACAACAACACAATTGTTGATGAAGTTTGCGGAAACACACAAGGAAGCATAACAGTTGCAGCATCAGGAGGAACTGCACCTATAGCATACAGTTGGAGCACAGGAGCAACTACAAATGCTATAACAGGCATAGGCGAAGGCAATTACACCATTACAGTATCCGACAATGGAGGTTGCACAGTTTCATCAAACTACGATGTGGGAAATACCATTTCAGCATTTAGTATATCTAACTCTACTATTACTGACGAAACTTGTGGTGCTGCCAACGGAGCGGTAGAAATAACAGTATCCCCAGCAGGGGCTTACACCTACGCTTGGAGCGTTGCTGGTACTACAAACACAATCACAGGCTTAGCTGCCAACTATTACACCGTTACAGTTACCGACCCACTAGGTTGTAATGTAAATGGCACTTATACTGTAAACAATGCAACCAACGGATTAGCAGTTGCACTCGTAAGCTCTACCAACGAAAACTGTGGACAAACAGACGGTGCTATTGATATTGCTATAAATGGAGGCGTTGGACCATACAATGTACTATGGAGCAACGGAGCAACCACAGAAGATATCCAAGACTTATCCGCAGGGACATATATCATAGAAGTAACCGATGATTCAGGCTGTAAAGTAACCTTAGAACATACTGTACAAAACGAATCAAACGCAAGCCTTGCCATTACAAATCTAAATATTACTAACGACGAGTGCGGACAAAATATAGGGCAAATTAGTTTTTCTGCCAACGATTTAGGCACTTACATCTATAAGCTAGATGGCGTTGCCAACCTAGACAACTCTTCTACCTTTACAGGATTAGCCGCAGGAAACTACATTATCTCCATACACGATGGGGCTTGCCTTGTGCAACAAACCGTAACGGTGGATAACAACGCCTCATTTACCGCAGCTATAAATAACATAGACCCCGAATTCTGCGGTGGAAACGATGGTGCAATCAACATTCAAGTATTCCCCCCATTTGGCACGTACACTTACCTTTGGAGCAATGGAGCAACCACCGAAGATATAGCATCGCTTAGTGCAGGCACATATACTTGCACCATAACTAGTATTGGAACAGGCTGTGTAAATACCCTAACGGCAGAAGTGCAAGCCAATGGCTTCTATACGGCGGCAGCCGTTGCCACAGACGAACTCTGCGGACAAGGCAACGGAGCAATTAATGTAACCATTACCGACCCTTGGAACGAAGCCAAATACTTCTCTTGGAGCAATGGCGAAACCACCGAAGATATTTCAAACCTATCAGCAGGCGATTACACCCTTACCATTACCGACGATTTTGGCTGCACAGTAGTCGTAAACCAAGAAGTAGTTAATAATACTGGCACACTCGCAGTAAGTGAATTTGTACAAAACGATAATTGTAGTAATTCCGAAGGCTATATTAACCTAGCCATTTCTGGCGATGTAAACGGCTACTCCGTACTGTGGAATACAGGAGCAACGACTAATAATATTACAGGGCTTTCTGCCGATAACTACACCGTAACAGTAACCGATACCGACAACGGTTGCATATTTAATGGAGCTTATGAAGTAGTCGCTCACCCAAGCTACACCATTTCAGAAGCAATTATCAATAGTGCTTGCGAGCTTTGTGCAGATGGAGTCGTTAATTTAACAACAAGCCCAGCAGGTACATACAGTTTCTTATGGAGTAACGGAGCCACCACAGAAGATATTACAGGCTTGCTTCCAGCAGAATATAGCGTAACGGTTCAGAACGAATTTGGCTGCCAACAAACAGGCACTTACACCGTAAGTTTCGGCAGTGCAATTGTTGATATAACCAAAGGCACATTGCTTAACGTCTATCCAAATCCTGCCAAGGAAATAATCTATTTCGATTACGAATTTAAAAACGCAAACCAAGCTAACCTTATAATTTATGATATTATAGGCAACGCCGTTTATCAAAAAGAAATAGACCCTAAAAAAGGCAAAGTTACGTATAATGTACAAAGCCTTCCGGCAGGAATATATTTAGCAAAAATTATTTCTGGCAAAGAAGCCGCCTACATTAAATTTATGATTGAAAGGTAAAAATACAAAATTAAAATAACTCTAATTACACTCATAGTAAGGCTTTATGCCATACTGTGAGTGGTTTTGTATCAGCCCCACATTATTCATAAACTCAGGCAACACACCCGTTGTAAGTATTTATTTTATTGGGATATACTTTTCGATAGTGGGGAAACTTTAAACTAAAGACATTTACACAATGCCCTCTTTTAAAATGTCATGCAAATGTATTATACCTAGATAGTTACCGCTTTTAGAAACAATAACTTGTGTAATATCATTCGCCTTCATCATTTCAAATATATTTACCGCAAAAGCCTCGGGCAAAACAGTTTTTGGTTGTTTAGACATTATATCTTCCGCATACACCTTATTTATATCCAATTTATGGGCAAGCATTCGGCGTAAATCGCCATCGGTAATTATACCCAAAATATGCCCTTCGGAGTTAGTTACTGCCGCTGCTCCAAGCCGCTTACTCGATATTTCTAAAATCACTTTTTCAATAGTATCATTAGCCCTAACCTCTGGCTTCTCGTTGTGCAAATATAAATCTGATGCACGCAAATATAATTTTTTGCCCAATGCACCTCCCGGGTGGAATTTTGCAAAATCGCTACCCGTAAAATTTCGGGATTCAAGCAATGCTACCGCAAGAGCATCGCCCATAACAAGCTGGGCAGTAGTACTTGAAGTGGGAGCTAAATTATTAGGACAGGCCTCCTTTTCAATAGTTGCCCGAATCACAAGGTCTGAATTTTTTGCCAAAAATGAATTCGCATCAGACACAATTGCAATAATTTTATTGCCAAAATTTCTAATCAGCGGAATTAATACTTTTATTTCAGGAGTATTTCCACTTTTTGACAAGCAGATTACAATATCCTTCGGAGTAATTATCCCCAAATCGCCATGAATGGCATCGGCTGCATGCAAAAAAACAGCAGGTGTTCCAGTTGAGTTCATGGTCGCCGCAATTTTCGAGGCGATTATTGCACTCTTACCAATCCCGGTAATAATTACCCGCCCCCCACCACAGGCTAAAATTAATCTTACGCTATTCTCAAAATCAGTATCAATATACTTTTCTAGCTGAGCAATAGCTCCGGCTTCAATTTTAATAACTGTTTTTGCTATACTTTTTATTTTGCTTAAATTATCCAAAAAAAAATAGGCTTATTTTATTTAAAATGATATTGTTTGTAAAGTGCTGGTAGTTATCTATTTATTGTGTGTTGTATTGGCAAATTTTAATTAATGCAAAGGTTTGATAAACGTGCGGTTTTATGAAAAGTTTTTTTTAATCTTTTTTTAACTAATAAATTTTACTAATTTAGCTTACAAATATATAATAGTTCTCAAAGAAATAAGCAAAGAAACAAAAAGGATTATAATAAATGTTCATTACAATGGATTTTAGATATTACTTTAAAGTGCTTAAATATAGACTACTACCTATCTATTTGTAACTAAAAAAACTAAGAAATAAAAATACCAATGAGCGACAATGCAAGCACTTACCTTCAAAAAACGTTAAAGAAATTTTTTGGTTTCGATAAGTTTAAAGGTGAGCAAGAAGAGGTAATTCAAAATTTACTTGATGGTAAAGATGCCTTTGTACTTATGCCCACTGGTGGCGGAAAATCTTTAACTTTTCAACTCCCCTCTTTATTACTAGAAGGAACAGCAATAGTTATATCCCCACTAATTGCCCTGATGAAAAACCAAGTAGATGCCATGCGGAGTTTTAGCTCAGAAGAAGGCATTGCTCACTTTTTAAACTCATCGCTTACAAAAGCACAAATTATACAAGTAAAGGAAGACGTACTAGCTGGCAAAACAAAACTACTTTACGTTGCCCCAGAATCACTAACAAAAGATGAAAATGTAGAATTCCTGCAACGCATAAAAATCTCTTTTTATGCCATTGATGAGGCACACTGTATCTCCGAATGGGGGCATGATTTTCGTCCAGAGTACCGCAAAATTCGCCCAATTATTGATAAAATAATGTGTGCTCCAATTATTGCACTTACCGCAACAGCTACCCCAAAAGTACAGCACGATATACAGAAAAATTTAGGCATTATTAATGCTAAGGTCTTTAAAGCCTCATTTTATCGCTCAAACTTATACTACGAAGTGCGACCAAAAATAGATGAACAAAAGCAAATCATCCGTTTCATTAAAGAAAATACAGGGAAATCAGGAATTATTTACTGTCTTAGCCGGAAAAAAGTAGAAGAACTTGCAGAAATGCTTATCGTTAACGATATAAAAGCACTGCCCTACCATGCAGGCATGGATTCGCCCACTCGCTCAGGCAATCAAGATAAATTTTTGATGGAAGAGGTAGATGTAATTGTAGCCACAATTGCCTTCGGTATGGGCATTGACAAACCCGATGTGCGGTTTGTAATCCATTACGATATACCTAAAAGCCTAGAAGGCTACTACCAAGAAACCGGGCGTGCTGGCAGAGACGGCGGCGAAGGAAAATGTATTACCTTTTACAGTTACGCTGATATTCAGAAACTCGAAAAATTTATGCAAGGCAAGCCCGTTGCAGAGCAAGAAATTGGTCGTCAGCTTTTACTCGAAACCGTTTCCTATGCAGAGTCATCAATGTGCCGCCCCAAAATCTTACTCAACTATTTTGGAGAACAGTTGCTTGAACCTTGTAATAATTGCGATAATTGTAATAACCCCAAACCCAAATTCGAGGCCAAAGATTTTATACTAAAATACCTAAACGCAGTAGGCATAGTAAAAGAACGCTATAAAACAGAACATATCTCCAATATATTGGCAGGGAATGCCACCTCAGCAATCAAATCGTTTCGCCAAGACCAAATCGAAATTTTTGGCTCCGGTAACGATAAAGAAGCCTCCTTTTGGAATGCCGTTGCTCGGCATGCACTAATACACCACCTGCTTGTTAAGGATATTGAAAATTATGGGCTCTTGAAGTTTACCGATAAAGGCATAGCCTACCAAACCAAGCCATTTTCGATAATGATGTCCATTAACCATAAATACGAACTTGCAACAGGTAACGAAATCTTACCAGGGAAAAATGGTGGCGGAGGTGGAGACGACCAATTAATTAAAATGCTCAAAGGCTTACGGAAAACAATATCCAAACGAAAAGCAGTGCCACCATTTGTTATTTTTCAAGACCCTTCTTTGGAGGATATGTCGATACAATATCCTATTAATAAAGAGGAACTACTTAAAATACAAGGCGTAGGCGTAGGAAAAGCCGAAAAATATGGGAAAGAATTTGTTGAGCTAATTGCTCGCTATGTTGAAGAAAATCAAATTGAACGCCCACAGGATTTTGTTGTAAAATCCATCGTGAAAAAATCGGGCGTAAAAGTATATATTATCCAAAGCATTGACCGAAAAATGAGCCTAAACGATATTGCCAAAGCAAAAGGCTTTGAACTGCCCGATTTACTGACAGAAATTGAAGCCATTGTTAATTCAGGCACAAAATTAGATATTACTTACCACATTGAACAAGCTATTGAAGAGGACATTGCCAGCGATATTTACGCCTATTTTTTAGAAGCCGAAACAGGGTCTATTGCAGATGCAGTTGCGGAATTTGATGATGATGAGTACTCGGAAGAGGATATAAGAATGGTACGCATTCGCTTTATGTCCGAAATGGGCAACTAGGCCGGCTCACTCCTTTTTATTACACCGCTAATAAATCATAAAAAACAAAATATTAAGCAATAAATATGAGTGAACACAAAGCAGGATTTGTAAATATTATTGGCAACCCCAATACAGGAAAATCAACCTTAATGAACGTACTGGTTGGCGAAAAACTATCCATAATAACTTCAAAATCGCAGACCACACGCCACCGGATAATGGGCATTGTAAATGAAGACGATTTTCAAATTGTATATTCAGACACCCCAGGGGTGCTAGACCCCAAATATAAATTACAGGAGTCGATGCTCAATTTTTCCAAATCGGCACTGAGCGATGCAGATGTAATCCTTTATGTTACAGACATTTATGAAACAATAGATAAAAATATTCGCTTTTTAGAAAAAGTACAAAAAACAGACATTCCAGTACTATTGGTGCTCAATAAAATTGACCTTTCGACACCTGAAAAATTGGACGAAATTATTGATATCTGGAAAGATGTTCTACCCAAAGCAGAGATATTTCCCACCTCTGCCTTAGAAAAATTTAATACCGATAATCTTTTTACAAAGGTAAAGGAACTCTTACCAGTTTCGCCCCCATTTTTTCCAAAAGACCAACTGACCGATAAAAGCGAACGCTTTTTTATTTCGGAAATAATAAGGGAAAAAATACTGATAAACTACAAAAAAGAAATTCCTTACTCGGTAGAAATTGAAATTGAAGAGTTTAAAGAAACCGATGATTTAATTAAAATAGCAGGCATTATCTACGTTGAGCGAGATTCGCAAAAAGGAATAATTATTGGGCACAAGGGAGCTGCTCTAAAAAAAGTAAGCACACAGGCACGAAAAGACATTGAAACCTTTTTTGAGAAAAAAGTATTTATCCGCCTCTTTGTAAAAGTGGCAAAAGAATGGCGAAGCAAAAATTTCGATTTAAACAGGTTTGGATATAACATAAATAAATAAACACTAAGATGGGCAACTTAAAAAAAGTAATCAAATCCTACCCAAAAACCTTTTGGGTAGCTAATTTTATGGAACTCTTTGAGCGTTGGGCATGGTACGGGCTATTTGCCGTACTGGCACTCTACCTTACCGAATCCACCGACGAAGGAGCATTAGGATTTAGCTCCACACAAAAAGGAATGCTCATGGGAACAGTAACCTCCATACTCTACTTTTTGCCCATAATAACAGGGGCACTTGCCGACAAAGCAGGCTACAAAAAAACACTCATTTTAGCTTATACAATTCTTGCATCGGGCTATTTATTGATGGGGATTTTTACACAATACTGGTCGGTTTACCTCGCTTTCTTATGGATTGCCGTAGGTGCAGCCATTTTTAAACCCGTAATATCAGCCACAATAACAAAAACCACCACTGCCGAAAATTCCTCCATTGGTTTCGGGCTGTTTTACATGATTGTAAATATTGGCGGCTTCCTAGGCCCCGTATTTTCATCAAAATTAAGAGCCGCCTTTGGCTGGAATATTATTTTTGTAATGGCCGCATCGGCCATAATTATAAACATGATTATTGTCCTTTTCTTCTATACAGAGCCAGGAAAAGACGAAAATAAAAATGAACCCAAATTGAGCATTGGTGGAACAATAACACAATCCTTGAAAAATATTTGGGAAGCACTAAAAGACTTCCGACTATTAATTTTTCTTATAATAATGACTGGATTCTGGACAATGTTCAACCAACTATTCTACACCCTACCCAGCTTCATCGCCCAGTGGGTAGATACCCCCGCACTCTATTCCAGCATCAACGATATATCACCTTGGCTTGCAGAAGCCATCGGGAATAAAAAAACAGGGAACATTAGTGCAGAAATGCTTATCCAACTAGATTCTCTAAGCATAATTTTACTACAAGTTTTAGTCTCCTCATTTGTGATGCGACTACGCCCAGTAAACTCAATAATTTCAGGCTTAGTAATAAACGCCATTGGGATAGGTTTGGCATTTGCCACACAGAACCCATTTTTTGTCGTCTTCGGGATATTTATTTTCGCCATAGGCGAAATGGCAGGTTCGCCCAAATTTACAGAGTATGTAGGCAGGATTGCCCCAAAAGGCAAAGAAGCCCTGTATATGGGCACCTCATTTCTGCCCGTTGCAGCAGGCAATTTCTTTACCGGATTTTTATCTGGTCCAGTGTACGAAAACATGTCGGACAAGCCAGCACTTATACAACAAGAAGTCGCAAAACGTGGGCTTGAAATCCCCCAGATTTCAGAAACTTTCAGCCAAAATGACTACTTTGCAAAAGCCGCAGAGCTTATGGGAATGAAACAAATTGAGCTTACAGAATACCTTTGGAATAGCTACCAGCCACAAAATATATGGTACGTTTTTACGGCCATTGGGGCAGTAACGGCTATCGCCCTAATACTATATGATAAGCTAATGCTTAAAGACGATACAAAAAAAGCAAAAGGCTAAAAAAATTCAAGCCCAAATAGGATTTCCATTACAAAAATTGTATTTTTGTAAAAAAAAATGATGGAAGAACAAAAACAGCGTACAAATATAGAAGCAGGCGAAGATACAGTAAAATATCATGCTGTAAAAGTAGGCTTCCTTGCCTTGGGGCGTGCCTTACAATCTGCATCGCATTTCGAAGACGAAATTAAAAAGGAAGTTTCGGCTTGGAACGAAGGCTTTACATTTAGCATGGACGTACTGCCCAATGGCCCTAGCCTAGTGATGCGAAAAGAAAACCGAAGGCTAAAACTACTGGGGATAAAGAAAAAAGCAGATGCCGACCTTATCGTCGAAATAAAAAATATTTCAGCCGCCTTTCAGATGATAAGCATGCAAGCCGGAGCACACCATATTTACGCAAGGCATCAAATTTCCGTTACCGGAAATATCGCAGATTCCATGAAACTAATCCGTATGCTTTATATTATTGAAGGCTATTTATTCCCTAAGTTTCTGAATAAAAAAGTCCTGAAAAAATCGCCAAAAATGACCCTCAAAAAACACATCGGAAGGCTACATATTTATACCAAGGGTATGATTTTAGGGATGTAAGCACTTAGTGCTTCTAATGTAGCTGTTGTTTCTTTAAGTGTTTGTTTTACAGTGAGTTATGAGATGAGGTCGGTAGTAAAAAAACATTAAACCGATATGAAAATACGAAGTTAAAATGAATAAAACCCACTTATTAGTAGTCGTTTTGATAGCTCTACTTTTTTCCGCTTGCAACAAAGAAAAAGAAGAGCCAAGTTTTGATGGCTCACTTTCAGAAGTTATTAATGCCTACAGAGTCGAAAAAGGATTGACTGAAATTAACATATCAACCGCCTTAACAGCAGTAGCTCAGGCACATGTAAAAGACCTCGCCGACAACCAACCAGATGGGGGCGAATGTAATCTGCACAGCTGGTCCGGAAAAGGTAGCTGGACAGCCTGTTGCTACACTAGCGACCATGCACAAGCACAGTGCATGTGGGATAAACCTAGGGAAATAACCGATTACCAAGGCAATGGATATGAAATAGCAGCATGGTCGAGCAATGAAATAACCGCCAATGAAGCACTGGCACTTTGGCAAAAAAGCGAAGGGCATCATAACGTCATCTTAAATAAAGACATCTGGGCAAACAATGATTGGAATGCAATAGGTGCTGCTATTTACAAAGGCTATGCAGTCGTTTGGTTTGGAAAAGAGGCAGATACAAGCAAATAATTTATGAGCGATATAATAGAACTACTCCCAGACTCCATTGCCAACCAAATCGCCGCAGGCGAAGTTATTCAGCGTCCTGCATCGGTTGTTAAAGAATTGATAGAGAATGCCGTAGATGCCGGAGCAACAGAAATTACTGTAAATATAAAAGATGCCGGAAAAACACTCATACAGGTAATAGATAACGGCAAAGGCATGAGCGAAACCGATGCCAGAATGGCATTTGAACGCCATGCCACATCAAAAATCCGTAAAGCAGAAGATTTATTTAAAATTGATACCATGGGCTTTCGTGGCGAAGCATTGGCCTCTATCGCTGCTATTGCTACTGCCGAGCTAAAAACCTGTGCGGCAAACTCCGACATAGGTGTACACCTTATTATAAGCGGTTCGGAAATTGAACAGCAAGAAGTAATTTCTTGCCCAAAAGGCAGTAACTTTAGTATCCGTAATTTGTTTTTTAATATCCCTGCAAGGCGAAAATTTTTAAAAAAAGAAGCCACCGAATTTGCACATATCATAAGCGAATTTCAAAAAACGGCACTTACACAGCCCGAAATAAGTTTTACACTACTCCACAACTCTACGACTATTTTCAAACTCCCTAAATCGGGCTTACGCCAAAGGATTACTGATATTTTTGGTAAGAAAATAAACAAACAGCTAGTGAGTGTAAACAGCGAAACAAGTATCCTTAACATTTACGGCTTTATTGGGCGACCAGAAGCCGCAAAGAAAAAACGAGGCGAGCAATATTTTTTTGTGAACAAACGCTACATGAAGCACCCCTACTTTCATAAAGCAATTACGCTAGCCTACGACCAATTGCTACGCCCGGGCTACTCACCACCCTATTTTTTATACTTCGATATTTCGCCAAGTAAAATTGACATAAATATCCACCCCCAAAAAACAGAAATAAAATTTACAGGAGAACCCGAGATTTTCCAGTTATTAAGGGCATCAATAAAACAAACACTTGGCAAATTTAACATTGTAGATTCTATTGATTTTAACCAAGAAGGGGCTATCCATATCCCATATCTACACAAAAATACGCCAATAGTTGAACCAAAAATAAAAGTAGATACTAGCTACAACCCCTTCGAGCAAGAAGAGAAAAAGCAAGGCATATATGGTGCTGCAAATTATGGTAATTTCGAGCGTTTTGGGAAAAATAAAACCACCCGAGAAAAGCAAAATGATAAAAATTGGGATAAGTTATATGCAGGTTTCGACGCAGAAACGACAGCAACACATAGCCCACCCAAGCAACAAGAAATTGAACCAAAAACAAACTATTATGGCAAGTTTTTCCAGCTCCGCAATAAGTATATCATTACTTCGGTAAAATCGGGCTTGATGCTAATTGACCAAAAAAGAGCACACGAACGTATCTTATTCGAGCAGTTTTTAACCGCCACAGAGGATAAAAATATACCATCGCAACAAACGCTTTACCCTGTAAATATTGAGCTTTCAGTAGCCGATTTTGCCTTACTTGAAAACCAACTAGAAGAACTGCATAAGGTGGGATTCGATATAAGTGTGTTTGGCAAGCAATCGGTAATCGTAAATGGAACACCCGCATTTTTGGATAATCCAAACGCACAAGAACTAATCATTAAATTAATACAAAACCTTAAAAATCAAACAAATAGCATTGATAATTCTAACGAAGAAATGGCTATGCTAATGGCAAAATCTGCTGCCCTTGGTTATGGAAAAAAATTAGAGCCACAAGAAATAACTGCACTTACCGATAGGCTATTTGCTTGCCAAAGCCCTAGATTTTCCCCACAAGGAAAAAAAGTAATTACAATTATTGATTTTGAGGATTTAGAAAAACTATTCTAGCTATTTTACCACTAACCCTACTTATATTTACTTTAAGAGTACAAAAAAACAATAAAATAAAAATAATTGAAAACTGTTTTATACTTTTGTGCTATTAACATTACCGATATTACCAAATCCTTTAAATACAATGACTGAATTTTTTGAAAAAACGTTTTATAACAATACTATTGCAGAATGGGCAATAGCCTTAGGCATTATGGCAGCTACATTTATGCTTGCCAAAATCGTATTCTGGGTACTTAGCCAAGTGGTAAAAAAAGCCGCCGCCAAAACCAAAACTAAGCTCGACGATATAATTGTCGATATGGTCGAAGAACCCGTTGTATTTGCTATCTTGATTGCCGGATTTTGGTACAGTGTAGGCTACCTTAATACTACAGCAGGGGTCGATGACTTCACTCTAAAAGTCCTCTATATACTAATAACATTTAATGTCGCATGGTTTATCGTGCGACTAATTGATGCCCTTTTGGTAGAGTACTTATCGCCATTAGTAGAAAAATCAGACTCCGATTTGGACGACCAGCTATTGCCCGTTATCCGAAAAGTAATGAAAGCCGTTTTCTGGACGATTGCTATCGTTGTGGGCTTAAACAATGCAGGTTACGATGTCGGGGCACTTATTGCTGGGCTTGGTATTGGTGGCTTGGCATTTGCCATGGCGGCAAAAGATTCGGTGGCAAACCTCTTTGGTGGGATTACCGTTTTTACAGACAAGCCCTTTGTAATTAACGACCGAATTAAAATTCTGGGCTTCGATGGCAGTGTAAAAGAAATAGGTATCCGAAGCACAAAACTAGTTACTCTTGAAGGGCGAAGAGTAACTATCCCCAACTCTGTTTTTATTGATAGTGCTATTGAAAATGTAACTTCCGAGCCATCTCGAAAAGTGCCTATGGCACTTGGACTAACCTACGATACTAGCCACGAAGATGTGGAAAAAGCACTAGAAATACTTAAAGGTATAGCCAAAACAAATACTAGCTTGGAAGAAAACCACGTGGCTATTTTTTCTGGTTTTGGCGACTTCTCCTTAAACATAACTTTTATATATTGGATAAAGCCCGGCGAAGATAATTTTGCAATACAAAATGTAATTAATTTTGAAATATTAAAGCAATTTAATGAAGCAAAACTAGACTTTGCTTTCCCAACCCAAACTATTATTACCGAAAAAGGCAGCTAGAGTAAGCTCTATTTTTTTAATAAAAAA
>CAMZKQ010000202.1 GCA_947311265.1 uncultured Chlorobiota bacterium
TATAAATCTGTTCTTCTTTTTCGTAAGCCGAAACGGTTATTTCTCCTTTTCGGTGCGAAAACTTGATGGCGTTAGAAATTAAGTTACGCAAAATGCCTGCAACAAGGTGGGGGTCGGCATGGGCGATTGTTTTTGCAGGGATATTTTTTATGACTTTAATCTCTTTGTTCTTAATTTCGGAGTAAAGTCCTTCTATGGCTTCTTCGAGTACTGGGGCAAGTGCGATGTTTTCTAGGAAAATTTCGAGCCCGCCGGTTTGTGTTTTTGCCCAAGCCAGAAGGTTTTCTAGCAGGGTGTAGCCTTTTTCTGCGGACTCGGATATTAACTCTATCATTTCGATGCGTTCTGTGTCTGTAAGGTCTCTGTAATCTTCTAGTATGTAGTGCGACAGGTTGATTAGCCCATTAAATGGGCTTCTTAAGTCGTGTGCAATTATTGAGAAAAGTTTGTCTTTTGCATGGTTAGTCATTTCCAATTTTGCTTTTTGTTCTTGCAAGAGTATTTTTTGTTTTTCTATTTTATCTTGCTGGGCTTGCATTAGTTCGTTTTTTTGATGCAGTGCTTTATTTCTTTGTTTGTGTTTCCGCCTTCTGACCAAAATTACAATAATTATGCTAATCAAAAAAAGGACAATAGAACCAAAACGAATAAACCTTGATTTGGTCAATTCTTGCTCTGCTTTGTGTTGCTTTTCTAGTTTTTTTATTTTACTTTCTTTTATATTTAAAGCCGAATTAACTGCAAATTCTGCGAATTGATTGTTGTATTCTTGGGTGTTAATTAGGTCTTGTATTTGCTTGGCTATTTTATAATTTTCTAGGGATTTTCTATACATTTTTAGAGCCTCGTATGTTTTGGATAGCTCGATATAGCATTCTTTTTCCATTCTTTTTGCACCTACTTCCTTGGCGGATTTTAGGCTTAGGAGTAAGAATTTTTTGGCTTTTATTGGTTGTTTTATTTCACGAAATATAATACCGAGCCTCAGGTGTGTTTCTGCCAAAAGTCGTTTAAAATTATGTTTAATCATAATTTGTTTGCCTTGCTCAAGGTATGTTTCTGCAAGTTTTAGTTGCTTCATTTTGTAATAACAAAAGCCAATATCTCTGGTGCATATTGCTACTCCTCTGTTATCGTTTCTTAACCTGTTATTTTCTAATGATTTTTTATAATATGGGATAGCTGCTTGGTAGTTGCCCATATTTTCTTCTATCCAAGCAAAATTATTAAGGTTAATGGCAACGCCTAGCATGTTACCCCGCTCTTTTTCAGTTTCTAAGGCCTCTTGGGTATATTCTTTGGCCAGTAGGTAATTGCCAAGGTTTACATTAATAATTGCAATGCCATTGAGTCGTTTTGATGAATCCTAAATATGCTTAGTGCTTCTTCATACTTTGAAATTGCATTGATGAAAAGCTTTTTGTAGGAAAAAATATTTGCTAGTATTAAAAGTGGTTTTTCTTTGCCATCAAGGTAGGGGTGGCTGGTGTAGATGTTTAGTGTTTTTTGGGCATAGAAACTGGCAGAATCGGTTTTGTGTTCCTTAAAATAATATTGGGCAATATTGAGCAGTATTTTGGCTTCTTTGCTGGGGAAGTTGCTCGGATTTGGGGTGTATGTAAGTGAAATTGTATCTTGCGAAAGGCTAGCTAAACTGATGCTTAGGGCTAAAATGAGATACAATGGTTTCATATAGGAAACAAAAAAGTATGGTTAGAGAATTAGGTGCAACTTTAACGCTAAACTGTTTATAAAGTAGCCAGCCTTCTAGCAAATATAATTAATTTATGCGAATTTCCCAACTCTTTTAGTCCAATATTTTATGAGTCTATAACATTAAATAATAACACTTACTGTTTAATGACTTTTTGGCGTACCTTTTTCCCACTTTCAGCACTAATTTCGAGTAAATAAATCCCTTTTGGGAAATTTGAAAAGTTGATTTCTCTACGGCTAGTTTTTTTAAGGTTAAGTACTTTTTTTCCTACTAAGTTAGTTACCGATAGGTTAATTTTATCAGTGTCGTAATCACTAGGGAGTGTAATATATAAAATTTCTGAAACTGGGTTGGGCCCTATTTGTGCGGGTAGTTCGGTGCTAGAACTGCTGGCGATTGCTTTTTTTGTGGGTGCAAAATTGCCATCAAAAACGGGGCGTATCATTAATGCACCATTTATTTCGGAAGGCTGCCAGCCGCCCCCAATATTATAGGATAACTGAGATTTTGCGTTGCCATTTAGGTCTAAGCCTACGTTTAATAAGTCGTCTGTGGTTTGTGTCCAGCCAATGTAGTAGTCGCCAGTAACGTACACTGGCTCGGGGAATGGGTAGTAGTGAAATTGATTAATTTCGCTTTCATACTCGGGGCGTAGCCCTTCTACTTGGTAGAGTGTTTCTGAAGATGGGTAGTTGCCGTCTTTACTTTTTTCTCTAACATCTAACCAAAAATATTTGCGGCTTGCATTGTTTTTGGTTTGGCAGAAATAAATTTCTACGCCAATAATGGCATCTGGTTTTAGTGTAGAAAAATGATAGGCAACTTGCCCAAATTTAGTCCCCGTTCCTGTAAGTCCGTATCCAGCCTCGGCGGTGCCGTCGTCGTAGGCGTAGTAGTTATCAAAAATTTGTTTGCGTTGTATGGTATTATTGGATATTGAGTCGGTATTAAAATCGGAGCTAAAACTTGCGGACATTAAAAATTGGGCGGTATTTTCGTTGTTTGCAGGAAAGGTAAAACTGCTTTCTAAGCTGGGGTAGCTGGTTATTCTTTGGGCTTGTAGGTTGATTGAACCGGCATCTATTTCTACCGTTGGGTTTAGTCCTGATAGGTCTTGAAAAGTAATTTTTAAATTACTTAATTGCCTTAGTGAAGTGCCTAAGTTGCTGCACCTTATATCTATATTTTTGACCATAAGTGCAGTTCTAGCGTCTTCCGAAAGCGATTTGTAGTGCAACCATGGTACTGCTTCGTAGTTTTTAAGCATGGTGTTGAGTGAGTTGGTAAAGGCAATATCATGTATATCGTTTTCGGTTCTGTTTCTGTTCAGGTATATAAAATCGACATGCCACTGGTCGGCATTTCCTGCCATGCTGGCATAGGCTGATGCGCCTAGGCTGCCCCAATTCCGAAAGCGAAATTGAAAGCCTTCTTGTAAATACTTTTCGTCTGTTAGTGTAATTGAAACTTTTTTGAAATCATGGTTAGTTGTCCCGGCTTTTGCCCATACTGTATGCCATTTTTGCTCTTGGGGGGCAAAAAAATCGAGCAAAAGAGAGTCCTTATTTTCTGGTGCATCTGCCCTGCCTTGGGGTTTGTAGTAGAAGCTAAGTATTACATTTTGGTCTGAATTATTGAGTAAAATGGGCTTGGAGGTTAAGTGGTCTGCTTCAAAAGCGAAGTCGTATTGGGCATTATCGTAAATAGCTCCTGTTGAGTTAATTAGGTCGAAAGTGGCAAAGCCAACTGTTGGGGCATCTTTGGCGTATCGTGTGTTTACAAATACATCTTTATCCTGCCAAAGGGAGGGTCTGGGGGTGCTTTCTCCATGCGAAAAGTCTTCAAAAAAGGGCAGCTCTAAAAAGGTTTCATTTAACCCTTTTTGAAAATTAGTTTGTTGGGCTGTGTTTAAACTGGGGTTAGAGGGGGTGCTAATTACAATTTCCTGAGCATGGGCAATTGTAAAAGTGCTTAACAAAAAAAAGAGGGTATATATAAGGTGGGTATTTTTTTTCATTATTAGTTGGGGTTAATAAATTTAGCGGTGGCTATGGAAATTCTTTTTCAATCCACTTTTTAAACGTTTCATTTTTTTCTTTATTACAGCTACTCAATTCTACATATGATTTATTTTCTTCGGGGAAGGTATGGAGTGCCAAATGGCTCTCGGCAATTAGCCAAAGTGCGGTGTAACCTTGTGGCGAAAAATGATGTTCTACAAATGTAATTATCTTAAAATCAGCTATTAATAGTGCATTCTGCAACTGTTTTACAAGGTAAGTATTATCAGTAATAAAAATCCACTTTTGGTAATTAAATATTTCTGCTTTCACTATAATGGATTAAAACGATGCGGTAAATCATAGGGATAAAATACACAGTTTACAAAGGTACTAAATTTCTGCGGCTTTTAGGTACTAACAAATTACAATTTTTATCCTTTTTTTTACAATTTCAATATTTTCCTTATGTAGCGCTCCAAATAGTGTTTTTTGTGTTCGCTTTAAAGTTAGGCTTGTTGGGGTAGTTGGTAATCAAACGAAAAAAATTTAATTATAAAATTGAAAATCAAAAATTTATTTATAAATTTGAGGGTGAAATAAGTGGGTGACTGTCAGTCATTTTATTTTCACTTTGCTTTGGTTGTAAAAAGCAAGCTAAAAATGTCAAATACTAAGGTCTTTATATTTTTATTAATAATTTAAA
>CAMZKQ010000203.1 GCA_947311265.1 uncultured Chlorobiota bacterium
AATTTTGTTCTAGTTTAAAGAGTTTAAAGTTTTTATAATCCTTCTGAAAGTTTAAGATATTTTCAATTTTCGCTCCCCTAAAAGAGTAAATACTTTGTGCATCGTCGCCCACAACGCATAAATTTTTATGAGCAGCTGCTAATTTTTTTACAATTAAATATTGTGAAAAATTAGTATCCTGGTACTCATCTACCATTATGTAGTTAAATTTGGCTTGGTATTTCTCCAGTATTTTAGGAAAATCTCTGAAAAGGATATTTGTTTTGAATAACAAATCGTCGAAATCCATAGCCCCAAGTCGGAAGCAACGGTTTTGATAAATTTTATAAATCTTATAAATCTCTGGGCGTTTAGATTTACTGTCGTTCATACGAGCTTGTGCGTTGCCTTCGTATGCCTCTGGGCTTATTAAATTATTTTTTGCTCCAGAAATTCGACTATAAACAGCGGCAGGTTTGTAAGTCTGCTCATCTAATTTTAATTCTTTTACAATCGCTTTTAGGATACTTTTGGTATCCACAGTATCGTAAATTGTAAAGTTAGAGGGGTAGCCAATGGCTTTTGCCTCGGTGCGTAATATTTTTGCAAAAATGGAGTGAAATGTGCCCATCCATAAGTTGCGTGCGTCCTGCTCGCCTATGATGGTGGCAATTCTTGCCTTCATTTCCTTGGCGGCTTTATTGGTAAAAGTGAGTGCCAAAACCGTCCACGGTTTTACCCCCTTGCGTAGCAAATGGGTGATGCGGTAGGTTAGCACTCTTGTTTTTCCTGAACCTGCTCCTGCAATGACTAGTGCGGGGCCTTCGGTATGTATTACCGCTTCTTTTTGGGCTTTATTGAGGTGGTTTAGATATTCGTGCATTTATTTTTATCCGAAATTAAAGGTACAAATAACAAAAATACAATATCTAATCGAAAAGAAAAAGCCTTTTTTAAAATAAATGTTCTTTTTTTACAACTCTCTTTTTTTTGAGTATCAAAAGCAGGAAATGATAAGGTGCTATAACTCGATTTTAGTTTCTGCTTTTAAATTCTCATACGCCTCTCCCCTACTCTTTCGCCAAGCAATTAAGCCCTTGTACCCAAGGGCTAGTAATCCTAAACTTCCGCCTTCTGGAATGGGTAAATGGGGTTGCCCTTCAAAATTTATTTTAAAATCTTTTGAATATAAATTTTTGATAATTTTTTCAGAGACTTTGTGCATCGCACTTTTGTTAAATTATGGGGCTATAATTTCAGCCTTGCATTTGGGCTAACTTTGTGGGAGGCAAAATCATTATTTAAAAATTTATGGTAACCTGTAATTGCAATCATGGCAGCATTGTCGGTAGTATATTTAAAATCAGGAATATAGACCTCCCAGTTTTGTAATTCCCCTTGCTTAGTAATGGCATTTCTTAAGCCCGAATTTGCGGATACTCCACCGGCAATTGCAATTTGATTTATGCCCGTTTTCGAGGCTGCATTTTTTAGTTTTTTTAGCAGTATATCAATAATTGTGTATTGAAGGGAGGCACAAATATCGTTCATATTTTCTTTTATAAAATGTTCATCTTTTTTTATGCTATCTCTAATAAAGTATAAAAAAGCGGTTTTTAAACCACTAAAACTAAAATCGAGTTCGCCCACTCGTGGTTGGGTAAATTTGAATTTTTTGGGGTTGCCTAGTTTTGCATTTTTATCTATCATGGGGCCTCCGGGGTAGCCTAGTCCTATTACTTTTGCACATTTATCGAAGGCTTCGCCAGCGGCATCGTCGATAGTTTGCCCGATAATTTCTTGGTCGAAAAAATCCCGTACAATTATAATCTGTGTATGCCCGCCCGAAACCAACAAGGTTAAAAAGGGGAACTGGGGCAAGGTTCTTTTTTCGTTTTTTTCTAACAAAAAAAGGGCAGAAATATGCCCTTGCAAATGGTTTACTGCAACAAGTGGAATATCCTGCGAAAGGGCAAAACCTTTTGCAAATGAACTGCCTACAAGCAGCGAACCCATTAGTCCCGGACCTTGTGTAAATGCTACTGCAGAAATATCTTGGGGCAGAACTTTGGCTTCTTTTAATGCGGCATCAATGGTGGGTACTATATTGGCTTGGTGGGCTCTTGAGGCGAGTTCTGGCACTACGCCACCGTATTTTTTATGCACTGCTTGCCCTGCAGTAATGTTGGAGAGCAGAATACCGTCCTGAATTATAGATGCCGAGGTATCATCGCAAGAGGACTCTATGCCTAAGATATTAATTTGTTTCATGGTTTAGCAAATTTTATACGCTTTGCAAAGCTAGTTCATTTTGTAAATTCATAAAAATAAAAGGCATAAAAAAATGCCAAAAAATAAATTTTGGCATTAATTTCACTCTCTCTCACTACAAAATGTTTCCACTCTGTATATTTTATTCTATTTATGGGGCTAATCTTGCAATGGTTTGTTTTCTAAATGATTATATTTGCACCACCATTCAAAAAACTCGTTATAAGTAAGTATTTTTTCGCCAAACTCGTTTACATAGCCCTCTTTTTCTTCCGAAGAAATATGTACTCGCTTAATGGTATAGACCCAGTCGTCCCTAACGGCCAATGAAAATCCTCCAATCATAGGGCTTTCTTCAAATATATTAATCCTTTTTTCCATCGCTTTATTTCTTTTCTAGATATAAAGCAAATACCATGCCAATAAGTATAGTTTGATTTACTTTTTTGACAAAAGGGCTTTATCCACTATTTTTCGGGCTTGTAAAATGCGGTCTGCCATGCCTATTCCATCAATTAAATTACCAGCAATGAAAAGCCCTTGGTGCGTTTTTTGAATTTCTGCTACCGCAGAAAAACGTGCCTTGCTGCCTTTTCCGTATTGCGGAATTGCTTTTTTGTAGCGTTTTATTTCAAAAATATCTGGTTTAAAATCTGGTGCGTCAAGCAGCTCGGTTATGGCATATTCCATAAGTTGCCGTATTTTATCGTCCGGATAAGTGCTTACTTCAGGGCGACGCAATCCGCCTGCAAATATGGAAAACATTGCTCCTCCAACAGGTGCTCTTCCTTTAATAAGTGAGGACATAAACATTATGCCGAGTATTTCTTTGTTTTCTTTAAATGGGATTAATCCGCCAAAGGCATCTAACTTTCGCCCTTCCCATTTTTTGAAACCGACTGCCACTTCTACAACTTTAGCGTATGGCAATGCTGTTATTTTTTCTAGTAAATTTTGATTTACAAAAGGTATAATTTCGGGGAGTTTGTGGGCTGCAATGGTTAAAATAACTTTTTTTGCTGTAATTTTTTTTTCAATATTATCTTTTTGAAAAGTTAGTTCAAATTGCTTGTTTGCTAATTTATTTAGCTTTGTTTTTGAAACCGAAAAAATAAAATTCTCTTTTCCAGAAA
>CAMZKQ010000204.1 GCA_947311265.1 uncultured Chlorobiota bacterium
ATGTATTAAATTTAGTTGAACAACTAAAAATAAGAATTAAAACTGCCGAAATTTCAATTTCAGGAAAAGTACAAGAAACAAGCCAAATAAGGACACTCCTAAAACAATTCCTGCCTACTGCACGCCCTTCAAAATTTACAGGAAGAGTAAATTATAACTTTGAAAATGCTCCCGAATATATGTTTTTTAATCTCTTAAACTTGCATAGATGCGAATAATTCGTGGAAAATACAGTGGACGGAGAATAAAACCACCAAAAAGTTTAAAAGCAAGACCAACTACCGACTTTGCCAAAGAAGGGCTTTTTAACATTATCGAAAACAATATTTCCCAAGAAGAACGAAAAACAATGCGTGTGCTAGACTTATTTGCAGGCACAGGAAACATAAGCTACGAGTTCCTTTCCAGAGGATTTGCATCGGCAGTAGCAGTAGAAATCAGCAGAAACCACTCCCGATTTATCCATAAAACAAGCACCGAAATTTTTGAAAATACACTAGAAGCCATCACCGGAGATGCCTTTAAGTATATCAAAAAAGCAAATATAAATTTTGAAATTATCTTTGCCGACCCACCATACCACCTCGAGGGCATCAACGAAATCCCGAACATTATTTTTGCAAGAGAAAGCTGCAACCCCAGTCTTTGGCTAATTATTGAACACTCCAAAGCAACAGATTACTCTAAGCAAGAGCATTTTACAGGCACTCGGAAATACGGAAAAGTAAATTTCAGCTTTTTTAGAAAAAAAAGTTCAGATGCCTAAAAATGACTTTAAAACTGCTATTGTACTGCCCTTTTTTAATGCCGAAAAAACACTAAAATCAGCAATAGAGTCGGTACTAAACCAAACACTAAAAAACTTTAATTTTATACTGGTAGATAATAACTCGACCGACAAAAGCATGGCTATTGCAAAGCAGTTTGCAAGCCAAGACCGCAGAATTACCCTACTTTACGAAGCCCAACAAGGCGTAGCCTTTGCCTCCAACAGAGGCATGCAATTTGCTCATAATAAATACATTGCACGCACAGATGCCGACGACACCCTGCACCCCAACCGCCTCCTTGCCCAACAGAACTTCCTTACCCAAAATCCACAAATAGACCTGCTCGCCACCCAAGCTAACTATGTGGGAGCAGAAGAAAATATTGGGTTCAAAACCTATGTAGAACTGACCAACAAAGTGCTTTCGCACGAAGCTATTTACCTCAACCAATTTACCGAATTACAAACCATAAACCCAACCATAATGTTCCGGAAATCTTCCGCAGAACGCTTTGGGTACTATAAACATGACGATTTTCCGGAAGATTACGAACTCTTTTTACGCTGGCTTTCCTTGGGTGCTAAAATGCAAAAACTGCCCCACCAACTACTCAATTGGCAGGACTCCCCCACCCGACTCACTCGCACAGATGCCCATTACACTTTCGATGCGTTTTACAAATGCAAATCGCCATATTTGGCTAAATTTTTAATGACCAAAAATCCGTTTCACCCTAAAATTGTAGTTTGGGGAGCTGGAAGAAAATCACGGCAACGTGCAAAATTATTAGAAAAATACGGCATTGAAATTACAGCTTTTATAGATATTGATAAAAAAAAACTCTTCCGAAATAATGATATTTACTTTAAAGATTTACCAAAAGCAGGGCAAATATTCATCGTTTCCTACGTGAGCAACCGAGGGGCAAAAGAGAAAATAAGAGCGGAATTAAAAAAATTAAATTATACAGAAGGGCTAGATTTTATACTTGCCGCCTAAACCAAAATAATATTTGGGTTAATAAAATTAGACCATTACAAAATGAAAGCAAACCGACCAGAGCCTATTGTTGGCGATATTGATATTTTACCATTTACACTACAAGAAAATCCGCAAATTGCGGTAGATACAATCCTAAGTGGAGAATTTGTTTTGGTCGAAGATTTTTTTAGCACTGGGCTTTTAGTTTTAAACCAACTCAAAAAACAGCTCAACAAACAACATTCCGAACAAACATTTTCTGCACAGCGAGATTTCAGAAATAAATACCACAAATACTCCCAGCAATTATTGTTGCATATAAATAACAATACGCTTGTTGCAAAAAAATCGCCAAAAATTGGTTGGCTCACAAAACTCTACCCCGATGTCAGTGAATTTTTGTTGCCATTTCCGCAAGTACAAGGGCTCAACAGTGCCTGGCAATGGTACAAAAAAGGCATTAAAATCTCGGTACTGAAAGAAAAAATACACCCCTATTTTGGCTGCTACTTCCCCACCCGATTCGAGCATATTTTGCTCTTCGAGCAATGGCTTTTAAAATATCAAGGGCAAAAAAAGTCAGCCATTGATGTAGGCGTTGGCTCTGGGGTGCTGTCTTTTCAATTATTAAAACACGGTTTTGCAACTATTTTTGCTAGCGATAGCAACCCCAATGCAATTATAGGTCTGAAAAATAAAAATACAAATTTACACCTTTTCTATGGCGATTTATTCGCTGGAATTTCAGAAAAAACGGAGCTAATTGTTTTTAATCCGCCATGGTTGCCAGAAACTTACGGAGCAGCAGGGCTTGATAAAGCCATTTATTATGAGGCGACTTTATTCTCCCGTTTTTTTGAAGAAGCAAAAAAACGATTAAAAAAAGAGGGAAAAATTGTACTCCTATTTTCTAATTTAGCAGAAATAACAGGTGTTACCAAAAAACACCCAATTAGGCAGGAGTTGGAAAATGAAAATCGTTTTAAAAAAGAACTTTTTTTACAAAAAAAAGTAGAGCAAGCATCAAAGCAAAGCAAAAGAAATCAAAATTGGCGGCCTGCCGAGCAAGTTGAATTGTGGGTGTTATCTAATCAAAAAAAAAACACTCAAAATTTCTATTCTTTTAAAAATAATCCGTAAAGTTTAGTTACTTTTGCCCTAGTTTTATTAGTAATGCAGAAATAAAGGAGGCTTTAAACTGCAAAGTATATTCGCAATGTTTAAAGGAAATTCTTTATTAAAAAATATATCCGTTTTAATTACAGGCACTGTAATTGCTCAAATAATTCCTATCGCCCTTCAACCGGTACTGAAGCGGATTTATACGCCCGAGGATTTTGGTGTTGTTGATATTTACCTCAAAGCCTTAGGCATTTTATTTGTTGTTTTTGCCTTGAAATACGATATGGCAGTGGTATTGCCCAAAAGCAGGGTAAAAGCACTACTTCTTTTAACCCTTTCGGTAGTTTCTGCTTGTACTTTTTCTCTCGTTTCACTTGTTGTATTACTGCTTTTTGAGCCCCAGATAGTCAGCCTTATTCAGTTCCCAGAAAAGTACAAATTAGTCTTATATTTATTGCCGTTTAGCACCCTCTTTTTTTCGCTTTTTAATACCTTTAATTATTTGCTGATTAGGGATAAGAAATTTTATGCTGCATCAATAAGTAAAATCAGCAGAAGAAGTGTTGAAGGGGCGGTGCAGGTTGGTTTATCCTTTTCAAGCCTAAAAAATGCGGGCTTGTTTATGGGTGATGCCATTGGTAATTTTATTTATTTTTTGTCTGCCTATTACCAAAGTTTTAATGGGTTTAAATTGGACAAGCGTTTTTTCAATATAAAGATGTTAAAATCAGTAGCAAAAGAGTATGCAGATTTGCCCAAATATAATATTCTGCCGGACTTGCTCAACTCGGCATTTTTTGCCGCTCTAAGTTTTTTAGTCCTTTCAAAATTCAATATTAAAGAGGTGGGCTACATGGAACTAACACAACGTATTTTGGCAATCCCCTCTGCTTTTATTGCCTATTCGGTGGGGCAAGTTTTGCTACAAAGGCTCACAGAAATGGTCAATAAAAAACAAAAAATAACGCCTGAAATAAAAAAAATATTTTTATTACTTTTATTATTAGCCATTCCCTTTGTATTAACTATTTTGTTTTTTTCGGTGCCAATATTTAGCTTTGTTTTTGGTAGCGAATGGGAAATTTCAGGGCTGTACTCAAAATACTTAGTGCTTTTTTATGCTTCCGGTTTTTTAATTTCGCCACTAAGCCAAGTGCTAATTAGCCTACGCCAATTTAAGATTAATGCGGTTTGGAAAATGGGCAGATTTTTAATTGTAATACCACTATTTTTCATCACCTTTAAGAGCATTGATAGTTATTTAATAAGCTATGCTATTTTAGG
>CAMZKQ010000205.1 GCA_947311265.1 uncultured Chlorobiota bacterium
ATGCAAAAAATAGTGCAATATGGGTGCAATTTAAAACCAGTGTTCATGAAATTCTGGGACATGTTTCCCTAAAAAAAAAACTAGATAAATAAAATAAAAAAAGCTGAAATCAGAATATTGCAATTAAGTTCCGTTGCAGTTCAGTGATTAGATAGTTTAGGGTCATGCTCCTATGCACACGAAAGCAATTCGAAATGTGGTTAATTGGATCTTCTTTG
This sequence comes from uncultured Chlorobiota bacterium, assembly GCA_947311265.1. Taxonomy (GTDB): domain Bacteria; phylum Bacteroidota; class Bacteroidia; order Bacteroidales; family JAADGE01; genus CAMZKQ01. Next base: position 219 of record CAMZKQ010000205.1, read on the forward strand.
GAGTCAATATCTAAATATTTTTCGGGAGGGATTTTTTTCTCTTCCGGAACATTTTTCAAAAAAAGTTTTTCAAAATGAATTTGATTTTAGTGATATTTCAATATCTAAAGTTTTGTAATTTCTCTTCTGCACAAGTTATTTTTATGAATGAGTATGATATTATTATGAAAATAAAGAAAAATAAATCTCGCTTCGAACGAAACTCTCGCTTAGGTTTTTAAATAGCTATCTTTTTCTTAACTTTGCATACTGTGCCTCTTGCATAAACTCTTTAAATTGATATTTTGAAAATTATAGTTTCTCTTCTTATTTTTTCTATTGGATTTTCATTATCAATGAAAGCTCAGGAGTTACCTGTGTTTAGCCAATATTTGAATAGCAAATACTATTTATCTCCCGCCGCCGTAGGCATTGAGCCTTGCTCAAATTTCATGGTATCGCACCGCCAACAATGGACGGGCATGCAAGATGCACCACATACGCAGGGCATTTCGGGCTTTACTAGGCTAGATGTTTTACAAACTGCAACTGGTTTTACGGGGCTTGGTTTTTTGCTCCACAACGATAATAATGGGCCCAATAATATCAAGCGAATACAGCTAGAAACGGCTTATCATTTTACAGTTTGGAAAGATAAAATCAAAAACAAAGAAGTTAAAATGTCGATGGGTCTTGCTGCTTCGGGTTTCCAATATAAACTAAATGAAGCCGGCTTAACTTTTATAGACCAAGGCGACCCGCTCCTAAATGGCAGCATTCAAAAAACAAATATGCTTAACTTTGATGCTGGCATAATGCTTTATAACGAAAATTTTACAGCCTCATTTACCGCCACACAAATAAAGGCTTCCGATATTGAAATGTATAACAACGAAGCAATGCTTCGCTATTTTTTCTACTACCTTTCCTATATCGATAGAAATGAAAAAGGGCTAGGTTTTCAGCCTTCGGTAATGCTAAAAACCTCGGACAAAACTCGGCAACTCGACCTTAGTGCAATAATGTATATCAACCACCTTTTTTCTTTTGGGGCATCTTACCGGAGAAATATTGACCCTAATAATGCACAACATCTTGCAGTAATGCTACTTTTAGGTTTTGATTTTGGTGAATATAATATCAAGTATTCTTATGATTATGGGCTTTCGGGTATCAACCAATACAACTACGGTTCGCACGAAATTTTGCTTGGCTACCGAATTTGTAAAAAAGGAGTAATGCCCAAATATTGGTAACTCTAAGCATAAAAAATGGAAATACAAAATATCCCAGAAATATATATAAAATCTGAGAATAAAACACCCGATTTATTTGTATATGACTTTAAAATGACCGATGAAGTAGTAAAAAGCAAAGTAAACCTAGGTTTGCACATGTTTAGCTTCTTGCAAACGGGCAAAAAGAAAGTACATTTTGCAGGCACATCAATTGCGGTTAGCAAAGCACAATCTATCCTTATAAAAAAAGGTAACTGCCTCTGGACTGAACTACTTGATAAAGCGTCCACTTATTATTGTAAATTATTATTTTTCTCGGAAAAGCGGTTACAAAATTTCCTTAAAAAATACGGTAAAAATAACTTGGCGACAAAAAAAGGAATGTCTTTTTTTGTCATCCAAAACGATAACTACATCCTCTCGTACCTCAACTCACTATCTTCTGTAAATTCTACCGAGCCTGCATTTCTAGACCATTTTTTATCAGTAAAGTTTGAAGAGTTAATGCTCTATCTTATCAATAAATATGGCGATAATTTTGAACTCTATTTGCACTCCCTTATTTCAAAAAAACAGTCTTCATTCAATAACATAATTGAAAATAGTATCTACACCAACTTAAAATTAGAGGAAATTGCATTTTTATGCAACATGAGCCTCTCTACATTTAAGCGAAAATTTATTAAAGAGTATAAAGTATCGCCAGGGAAGTGGTTTCAAGATAAAAAATTAAATAAGGCAAAAAAAATGCTCGAAAATAAGGAAGCAAAACCGTCAAACTTATACTATGAGCTAGGTTACAGCAATTTATCTAATTTTAGTATTGCCTACAAAAACAAATTTGGAAAAAGCCCTAGAAATGCCTAGTTTAAAACTGACCTTTTTTCATAACTTTTTGAACTCTATTTATTTTCAAATTCTTTTATTTTCTCTAGCTTTGTATTTTAATTTTAACCAAAAAAATAACAAAATGAATATTTCATTAGCACAAGCAGAGCAAGTAATTGCCTTGGCACAAAAAAAAGCCAAAGAAATTGATACAAAAATGAACATTGCCGTTGTAGATGCAGGTGCAAATTTAGTTGCCTTTGCACGTATGGACGGTGCATGGCTAGGCTCGCTAGACATTTCAATAAAAAAAGCAAAAACGGCACGTTTTTTTGATATGAATACTGGAATTATTGGCGAATTATCGCAACCAGGACAGCCTTTATTTAATATAGAGCACTCAAACAATGGGCTAATTACTTTCCCAGGCGGTGTTTTAGTAACAAACTCTACCGGCGATATAATTGGAGCTGTTGGCGTAAGCGGAAGCAGCGTTGAAAATGACCATACTGTTGCAGAAGCAGGGGCAGCAGCCATATTATAAATTATAAAAATTATTTTCCGATTTTCTGGGGCAACTATTTTTAGTTGCCCCCTTTTGTTTAATTTAGCAAAATGAAAGCATATTTAGCAGAGTTTATAGGCACATTTGCCCTTGTTTTTTTTGGTACAGGGGCTGTTATTGTAGACCAACACACCAATGGTAGCCTCGGTTTGGGCGGAATATCGGCTGCTTTTGGGCTTATAATCATGGCTATGATTTATGTATTTGCCAATGTTTCTGGCACACATATAAATCCTGCTGTAACCATTGCTTTGGCAATGATAAAAAAAATAGCCTTAAAAGAGGCTAGCATTTACATTATTGTACAGGTTCTTGGAGCAATAGCAGCTTCTTTTTTGCTCAAATTCCTGTTCCCCAAAAGCCTCACTTTGGGTATGACTTTGCCCTCTGGCGAAATCCTACAATCGCTTATTATAGAAATTATTGCTACCTTTTTTTTAATGCTAACAATACTTGGCATCACTAGCCAAAAAGAAAAAACGACAACTGCACTTGCAGGAATTGTTATAGGATTAACCGTTTCAGGATTAATTTTTGTAGCGGGTCCTATTTCTGGCGGTTCATTTAACCCAGCAAGAAGTATAGGCCCTGCCTTAGCGGTTGGCAACTTCTCTTCGCTTTGGATTTACTTAATTGCCCCTACGGGTGGAGCCATTTTTGCGACTCTACTTTGGCTATATTTTAACAATCAGGATTAAGCTAAAAACTAAACCGTTTTAGAAAATTTTTGCTCGCCCAATTTTAAGGCTGGGTCAAGTTTCATGGCAATATTTCGCACCACTAACATACCTTTTGGGTGTACCGATATTGTGTTTTCTGTAAGCGAAAGCAAATCATCGTCTATAAATTCTTTGAATTTATTTGGCGCATACTCCACAATTCGCTTTATTTCGGCTACTGATTTTCCAAACTGCTCGGCTATTCTACTGAAATCAAGATAATTATTACACATAATTTCGTTGATTACCTGCTTTCGTATTTTCTCTGTTTCCGAAAGTTGATAGCCACGCTCTACAGCAAAATTATTCTCGTTAATTTGCTTAATATATTCCGCTGTATTTTTAACATTCTGAATATAAGCACTTTCCGTCTGGCTTATTGATGATGCCCCAAAACCATACACCTGCCCAGTAGTTTCTATAGTACAATAGCCTTGGAAGTTTCGATGTAATTTTTTTTCGCCTAGGGCGATTGATATTAAATCGTCTTTCTTTGCATAATGATCCATGCCTATTGAAAGGTAGCCATTTTTATTGAGCAAGTTTAAGGATTGTATAAACATATCCATTTTCTCTTCTGGTGTAGGTAGCCCAACCTTCTCTAAACGAGATTGATACGCCTTTACCCATGGTACGTGTGCATAGGAAAAAGTTACAATCCTGTCGGGCTTACAATCAATTGCTTTTTGTACGCTATCTAAAAAACTTTTTGTTGTTTGAAGTGGTAAACCATAAATTAAGTCTAAGTTAATACCCGAAAAACCAAGGCTTTTAAACTTTGCAACCATCTGTCTTACAGGCACTTTTGGGTGCTTCCTATTGACTAAATCCAGCACATCGGTATTAAAATCTTGTATGCCAATACTCACCCTATTAAAGCCAAAACGAGCTAGCTCATCTACCTGATTTAAAGTAAGATAGGCAGGGCTACACTCAATAGCCACTTCTGCTTTTGGGTGAAATTTAAACCGCTTATGAACCGTTTGCATTATCCTTTCGATATGCTTGTAGGGGATTGAGTTGGGCGTTCCGCCGCCCCAATGTACTTGGGTGAGCAGCCTATTTTCGGTATCAATTAAATCAGCACCATTATTTATTTCTAAAATTAGTGCATCAACATAACGCTCAATCATAGTTTTGCCTTGTGCAATAATTGTGGTGCAACCACAAAAACTGCACTGGTGCGGACAAAACGGAATATGAATGTAAATTGAGATGTTTTTAGGGTTTTCATTGTTCGAAGCAATAAATGCTTTTTTTAAATCTGCATTGGAAAACTCAGCAGTAAAAGCTGTGGCAGGCGGATAGCTAGTGTATCTGGGGCCGGGTGTATTGTACTTATTTATAAAGTCTTGTGAAATTGTCATTGAGTTGTTTCTTTTTTTATGAAGTAAGCTCCTAAAATTATGTATTTTAATAAAAATACACCCAACGTTTTAATTTTTTCTGCTCGTTGGTAGTTACATTAAAA
>CAMZKQ010000206.1 GCA_947311265.1 uncultured Chlorobiota bacterium
CTGCACAAGCCGATAGTGCAGTAGTTCTTATACAGGTTGCCAACTACAGCTTCCGCTCTGGCGGGATATGGTACAGTATCGACTTCGGCAAAACGGATAAACTTAAAGATTTTTACATCTCAAAAATAATAAGCGACTCTATTTTAATGGGCATTATGCTTATTATGGCATTATACCACTTGGGGCTTGCCCTTATTAATAGCCGAAAATTAAGCTCTTTATATTTTGGCTTATTTACTTTGGTGCTTTTTACTCGCTCTTTGTTTATAGGCGAATTTATCTCCACATTTTTTGTTACACTACCTTGGGAGTTCCAGCTACGGTTTGATTATATACTAGTTGTATCCTCCCTTATTTTTATATTGCACTTTCTAAAGTCTTTATTTAATAAAGAATACCACGATAACATAATGGTTATAAATATTGGTATAACTGTTATTTTTATTCTACTCTTCCTCTACCTGCCCACATACTAAGCTTCAAAAGCAATATTATATATGCAAATATATATGTTGCTAACCTTTGTTTACATTTTCTATGTTCTGTTTAAAGCCATTCGGCACAAAAAAATGGGGGCAAAACTAGTAACCTTAGCTGCCGTTGTTTTTAGTGCCACCGCTATAAATGATATTTTATATAATATAGGAATTATAGAAACAACAAACTTATTTGCGTGGGGCTTATTATTTTTTATTTTAATACAAGCACTCATTATTTCTAAACGCTTTAACCAAGCGTATGATAGGGCAAACCAACTCTCCGAAAAACTAAACCTTGCCAATGCCACCTTAGAAAAAAATGTAGAAGACAGAACCAAAGAACTCACCCTACAAAACCAAAAATTAGCAACAGCAGAAGAGGAACTCCAACAAAACAATGAAGAATTAGCCATATCGCAAGCAGAGATAATTGAACAATACGCCGAAGTAGAAGCCCGTGAAAAAAAATACAGGGTCCTTTTTGAAAAAAGTGATGATGCCATATTCCTCACCCAAGACGGCATACTTACCGACTGCAACTCGGCCGCAGTAAAGCTTTTTGGGTTCAAAAACAAAAAAGAACTCCTAAATACCCCAGCACACAAACTTGCCCCCGAACAACAAGCCGATGGTAGTTTTTCGATAGTAAAATCGGCAAAAATGAAAGAAATAGCCATAAAAAAAGGCGCCCATAAATTCGAGTGGATAGAACAAAAAGCAAATGGCGAAACATTCCCCGCAGAAGTATCCTTAACGGCAATCCCCTACAAAGGGAAATTTATAATGCACGCTGTATCAAGAGACTTAACCGAACGCAAAAAAGCAATAGCCGACTTACAGAAAAGCGAAGCTAAATTTAGAACCTTTTTCGAGCGTAATAAAGCAATCATGCTACAGGTAAACCCTGAAACAAAACAAATAATATCTGTAAATAAATCGGCTAGCGAATTTTACGGCTACTCCAAAGTTGAATTTTTACAAAAATCAATTACCGACCTAAATGCGTTGTCGATAGAAAGGGTAAATAAACTCATAGAAGACTTTGTGCAAAGCCCCACAAATTTATTTCAGACAAAGCACAGGCTAAAAGATGGGACTATTAAAGATGTCGAAATTTTCTCTTCCTCCTTTGGGGCAGAAAAGGATAAAATGAGTTTCTTAATTATCCAAGACATTACCGAACGCAAAAAGGCACAGCATGAATTAAAAACGAGCAATATCCAACTAAAATATTTAAGCAAAACTGGAGCAAGGCTAATTAGCTATGCCCGAGAAACAAGAATCTATGAATTTATTGGGCGAAGCCTTAACCAAGTAATACCTAACTCCACAATAATAATAAGCCAAGTAGATATTACACAAAGCCACTCAAGTCTACTATCGGTACATGGGGATTTAGAACTAAAAAAAGCACTCTCAAAGGTTAAAAACAAAACACGACCATTAACAGACAATCATCATAAAAAATATTATAGCGAAAAAATTATTGAACAAAAAAATAGCTTTAATGATTTTTTAAATCATGAATTTAACAACGAAGTTGCAGCAGCACTAAATAAAATTACCGATATAAATAAGATGTATTCCGTAGGGATAATAAGGTTCGATTTAATTTACGCAGTAGTTCATATAATTACACATAAAGACCAGGAGGTTCAAAATTTCGATTTTATAAAAAACTTTATAACACAAGCCTCTATAGCTGTGTTTAAAAAGCAACTAGAGAAATCGCTGGCCAAAGAAAGTGCAAGGGCAGAAACTGCCAATCGCCTTAAAACAGAATTTTTGGCCAACATGAGCCACGAAGTCCGCACCCCAATGAATGCCATTATTGGCTTCTCAAATATACTGAAAAAGAAAATTGAGAAAGAAAGCAACCTTGTTTTTGTCGAAAAAATTAGCCAAAGTGGACAAAATTTATTGAACCTTATTAATGACATACTAGACCTCTCTAAAATAGAAGCTGGGCAACTCAAAATACAAAAAAAGCAAGCCAATATACATACTGTTCTTAATGAAATACCACTTGTTTTTTCCGAAATTTCAGAACAAAAGCAAATTCCACTAAAAATTACAATTGCCGATAATATCCCTAACTCATTATTGATTGACACCCTTAGGATACGCCAAATCCTTTTAAACCTTGCAAGTAATGCTTTAAAATTTACCGAATTTGGTACAGTTTCAATACTACTCACTGCGACTAAACATAAAAGCAACGACCAGCTTATTAACTTAAAAATAGAAGTTACTGATACAGGTATAGGCATTCCTGAAAACCAAATATCAACTATTTTCGAGAGCTTTCGCCAAGTGCAGGGGCAAAGCACACGGCAGTATGGCGGCACAGGATTAGGTCTAGCCATAACAAAACGGCTTGCCGAACTTATGGACGGTACAATTTCGGCAAAAAGTAAAATCGGTGAAGGCTCCACCTTTACTGTTACTCTAAAAAATGTGGAAATCTTAGCTCAACAAACAACTAAAAGTAACACTACACCTGATTATAAACTAGTATTTGAGCAAGTTAAGATTTTGCAAGTTGATGATGTAGCAGACAACAGGGAAATTATCTCCTTATATTTGGAAGATAAGAATATTGAGCTAAAAGAAGCTGAAAATGGCAAGCAAGCATTAGAAATACTAGAAAATTATACCCCCGATTTAATTTTAATGGATATCCAGATGCCAGAACTAAATGGCTATGAAACCACAAAAATTATTCGACAGAATGAAAAACTAAAACACATTCCTGTAATTGCAGTTACCGCAAATGCCACCAAAGAGGAGGTAGAAACTTACTCTCATGTTTTCGATAAATACCTCACAAAACCCATTGATGAAACGCTTTTGCTTAATACAATTGCAAAATACCTAGACCATAAAACACAAAAACAACCAGCTCATTTCGTAACCCAAACAGCTACAATTATAGAACGACTAGAGGCACAAAAAAAGCAAATAAAACACTTCCCGCAAGGGCTAAAAAAAGCAATGCAAGAGGCACTAATACCACTCCACAAGCAAATATCAACGGCACTTTCTATAAATGACGTAAAAGCATTTGCACAGGCCAATACGACTTATGCCAAGAAGTACCAAGTACCGGCACTCGCAAAATTTAGCGACGAACTACTCGCCTCGGTACAAGATTTTAACTTAGGTAAAATTAAAATTTTGCTTAATGATTTTAAAGGCATCAGCCATTTAATTATTACAGAATAGGACTAATCTGCAATCTCGCTTTTTAGTAAAACCGTAAAAGTACTGCCCTTGCCCTGCTCACTTGCTACCGAAATTGTGCCGCCCATAAGCTCCACAAGGTTTTTAGTAATACTAAGCCCAAGCCCAGTGCCGCCATATTTTCGGGTACTTTGCCCTTCTGACTGCCTAAAACTATCAAAAATAAAGGGCAGTTGCGTGGCTGCTATGCCTATGCCAGTATCTTTTACTATTATTTCCAGTTGAACTTCTTTTAGCTCTTTTGCACCATTACTAGGGGCAGCTATTGCCGAAACGGCAATTATAATTTGCCCTTGTTCTGTAAATTTTAGTGCATTACTTACTAGGTTAGTAAGTACCTGCCTTAGCCGTAAAGCATCAAGCAGCAGTTTTGCTGGTAGGGTATTGCTTAAACTTAGCACTATAGGTATTTGCTTTTGGGCAGACAGCTCGGAGAAAAATTCTGGAATTTCATTAAAAACACTTACTGGATTTACCGCCGTTTTTTGTATATCTAGCTGCCCTGCCTCAATTTTAGATAAATCAAGTATATCGTTAATTAAACCAAGCAAATTATTACTACTTTGTATTATTTTATTGGCAAATGTACGGTGGGATTCATTTTCTAGTCTTCTTTTTAGTATGCTCGAAAACCCGATTATGGCATTCATTGGGGTGCGAATTTCGTGGCTCATGTTGGCTAAAAATTCAGACTTTAAGCGGTTGGATTCTTCGGCTTTATTTTTAGCTATTTTTAGTGCTTCTTTTGCCCGTTTTCGTTGAGTAATATCTCTAAAAACACCTTCTACACCAACAATACGTCCTTCTTTATACAGGATTGTAGCATTGGTTTCAGTTAAAATAACCTCTTTAGATTTCGTAATAAGTTCGGTCTCAAAGCCTATTATTTTACCTTTTTCTAGTATCTCTTCTAGAAACCCCTCTGCCTCTTCTGGGCGAGCATAAAATGCACTTACTGGCTTGCCCAGCATCTCCTGCTCAGTATAGCCCAACAGCCTAGTTACCGAAGGGCTTACCATTGTTATTTCTGAATTTCCACCGACTCTAAAAAAACAATCAAGCATGTTTTCAACTATGCCCCGGTAATTTTCTTCACTAGTTATTGCTAAATGCTGTGTACGAGCAAGTTCTTCATTTTGTGCTTTATACTCTTCGTTTAGTGCTTGGTATTCATCATTTTGCTTTTGCAAGCTAGATGTACGCTGCTCCACCTTTTCGGCAAGTGCTTGGTTCTGCTGCACTAGCCGCTTTTCTGCCTCCTCTAGCTTTTCTTGGATTGCCCGCAATTCTTCGTTTTGTATTTTTTGGTTTTTAACCTCTAATTCGGCTTTGCTTATGGCTACATCAATTAATTTATGAAAAAAGTAAAAAATAATTGTACTGGCTATAAGTGTAATGGTATGGTTTAGATAGCCTTCCTTATAAAATACTTGCAACTCTGGCTCTTGATTTAGCGAAAATAGGAATACACGAGTAGTGCTTATTAAAATCAAAATTGCAGTACCCAACAATATTTTCCGATTACCAAACAATAAATTTGAACCCAATATCAAAAATACGGAATAGAAGCCATGCGTAAATTTAAACAGGGCAGAAGTATCCTCTTTTAAAACATTCATTGTCAGTAGCAAAAGTAGGGCTAGCATAACAGAAAAAGTAATACCTGCTAGCTCAACCCCTTTATACTTGATTATAAATAAAGCAGCTATTAAATAAAGTGCAAAAACAACTTTGGGGTAAAAAGTAACTGTAAAATTAGCATTGGGGTAGAGTAAATTATATCCAGAGGCTAGCAAAGTCACTACCACCCCCAATAAAATAGGAGGAATCATATACTTTGTTTTTAAATCATCAAAGTAGCTTTGCTCTTGTAAAGGGGTAAAATAACGGATTATTTGCTTCATTTTAAGTTCTAATTTTGGGTTATACCACGCCTAGAATATACACTTTTAATTCAGGTTAAATAACAGTTGCTAATTAACTCTAAATTTGTAAATTTGCAGTTGCAAAATCTATTACATCAAGAAAGTTTAAAAGTAGAAAAATATAGAAGATAAAAAAATATCGAAGATGGAAAAAATACAAATGGTCGATTTATCCGGTCAATATAAAAAAATAAAGCCAGAGGTAGATGCCCAAATCCAGGAAGTAATAGACTCCTGTGCATTTATCAATGGCCCGGCTGTAAAAGAGTTTCAAAAGCACCTTGAAAATTATTTACAAGTAAAGCACGTAATCCCTTGCGGGAATGGTACAGATGCCTTGCAAATTTCGCTTATGGCACTAGGATTAAAGCCTGGCGATGAAGTAATTACATCAAATTTCACCTTTGTTGCCACCGTTGAAGTAATTGCCCTGTTGGGCTTAGAACTAGTACTAGTAGATGCCGACCCCAACACCTTTAATATAGACCCCAAGTTGCTCGAAAAAGCAATTACAAAAAACACCAAAGCCATAGTACCAGTACACGTATTTGGGCAGGGTGCAGATATGGAATCCATTATGCAAATTGCCAATAAGCATAAAATTACCGTTGTGGAAGACAACGCACAAGCCATCGGGGCAGATTACACTTTTGCAGATGGTAAAACGCAAAAACTCGGCACGATAGGTCATTTGGGTTGCACCTCATTTTTCCCTTCGAAAAACTTAGGCTGCTATGGCGATGGCGGTGCTATAATGACTAATAACGATGCCCTTGCAGAAAAAATCAGGCAAATTACCAACCACGGTTCAAAAAAGAAATATTATCACCAAGAAGTTGGCGTAAACTCTCGCTTGGATAGCATACAAGCCGCCGTTTTAAATGTAAAAATAAAATACTTAGATAATTACTGTGCCGCTAGGCAAGCTGCAGCAGCAGCTTATGATGCCGCTTTTAGCAAAAATAATAACATTGAAATCCCTGCCCGAAATAAAAAATCGACCCACGTTTTTCATCAATACACCCTAAAAATCAAAGGCAAAAATCGTGATGAATTACGAGAATTTCTAGCGTCAAAAGGTATCCCTGCAATGATTTATTACCCTGTGCCATTGCACTTACAAGAGGCGTATTTAAACTTGGGCTATAAAAGTGGAGATTTCCCGGTAACGGAACATTTGTCGGGAATAGTACTATCTTTGCCAATGCACACCGAACTAGATGCCCAAACGCAAAAATATATAATTGATGCGGTTTTAGAATTTGTAAAATAAATAGCTAAAAACAAGGAAATGAAAGAAGAAAAATACTTTGCACACCAAACAGCAATTATAGACCAAGGTTGCCAAATTGGAGAAGGCACAAAAATCTGGCACTTTTCGCACATTATGAAAGACTGCCTGATTGGCGAAAAATGCAACATTGGGCAAAATGTTGTTATTTCCCCAAAAGTAGAACTGGGCAAGAATGTAAAAATCCAAAACAACGTATCTATCTACACCGGAGTAATTTGCGAAGACGATGTTTTCTTAGGCCCTTCGATGGTATTTACAAATATTACCAACCCACGCAGTGCGGTTATCCGCCGAGGGAGTTACGAAACCACCCGTGTAAAAAGAGGGGCTTCCATTGGGGCAAATGCCACTATTGTTTGCGGGCACGATATTGGCGAATTTGCATTTATTGGTGCCGGGGCAGTAGTTACCAAGCACGTAAAGGCATACGCCCTTGTGGTGGGCAACCCCGCCAAACAAATTGGCTGGATGAGCGAGTTTGGGCATCGCCTAAATTTTGATGTCCAAGGCTTTGCCATTTGCCCAGAGAGCAAGGAAAAATATCAATTAAGCAACGAAATAGTTAAGAAGCTATAACTAAGCCCAACATATCTACTCTACAACTAAAATAGAGTTAAATTTAATCATTTAAAACTAAGCGAAGTTCAATGAAATATCAATTACTAATTACCGTAATTTTACTATCCAGTAGCATTACTTTTGCACAAGAAATCCCAAAATTTGAACAAGCTCCTTACCGAGATGCCGACAATAAGCTCTACTGGAACAAACACCAGGAAGTATTTATAAGCCTATCGACCACAAAAGGCGGCAAGCAGGAAAACCTTGAAAGCGAAATTTCTGCCGATTATGCTAACCCCTTTTATTTTGATACAGAGGGGATTAACTATATGCGTACAAAACATGCGGTAGATAAAACCACTCGAAAAATTATTTACCCCATGCGGGAAGTGTTGTGGGAAGTTTACGCAGACGGGCTTGCACCTAGAACCAAATCAAAACTTGTAAATGCAAAAAAATCGGTAATTGATGGCAAAATTATTTATGGTGGAGGATTAAAATTTGCTTTGCAAAGCAAAGATGCAGTTTCAAAGGTAAAAAATATTTACTACTCCTTAAATGCTGCTCCCTATACTATTTATAATAAAGAACTTAACTTTGATAAAGAAGGCGAAAATACAATAAAATATTTTGCAGTTGATAATGTTGGTAACATTGAAAAACTAAAGCAAAAAGTATTTTCGGTAGATTTAACGCCCCCTGAAACCAGCTCTACAATTTCGGGTGTAAAAATAGGTGAGCAAAATATCATATCCTTAAAAACAAAAATATACTTTACTGCAAAAGACTTAATATCAAGTGTTTACAAAACATACTATTCCATAGATAACGGTAAAGATATTATCTACAACGGACGCACCATTCCGCTAAACCTCCTAAAAGATGGCGAGCATACTCTAAAATATTACTCGGTGGATAAACTGGGCAACAAAGAAGCGGTGCAAACCTATGCGTTTTACCTAGACAGAACTGCACCAATAACTGCCTCCGACGTACTTGGCGACCGTTTTATTGTGGGCGATATGATATACTTTTCGGGCAGAACAAAACTAAAACTAACGGCGGTGGATAACAAATCGGGCGTAAAAGACGTGCGTTACTCCATCAACAAATCAGAATTTGAGGATTATGAAGACCCCTTCTATTTGCCTAGCAAACAGGGCATTCATATAGTGCGGTACTATGCCACAGATAATACAGAAAACATTACAACTGGCGATGAGAGTGTGGGTTTTCAAAAATTTACACTCAATGTAGATAAAATTTATGTCGATTTAACAGGCCCTTCGCTCAACCACTCCATTTATGGCGATAAATTTTATGCTAGGGACACTGTTTTTATTAGTCCTAGAACAAAAATAAAACTAACTGCAAAAGATGGCGAGTCTGGCTTACAATATATCTCATACAGCCTAGATGGCAAACAAAAAGAAACCGAATACAAAGCCCCATTTTCAATAAATGCAAAAAGTGGCTTACACAAAGTAGAATATTTTGGCTACGATAATGTAAACAATAGGAACATTGGGCAGTTTTATATTTTTATGGACAGTAAGGGACCAGATGTAAACTACAAATTTAGTATTGTGCCATCAGGCACAAAAGACGGGCTAGAAATTTACCCTAACTATGCCTCCATGTTTATTACCATTCAGGATAAACTTACAGGGGTTTCAAAAATTTATTATTCGATAAATGGTGCCCCCGAAGTCCGCTACAAAAAGTATATTGCAGGTTTTAAAAAGAACACCACAAACACTATAAAAGTACGGGCTTTGGATAAATTAAATAACGTAACCATTATGGAAATTAAATTTTATACAGAGTAAATAGTAGTGCATTACTATTAGGGCATACAATTTATTGAGTTGCCCTGCGAATGTTTCAAGCCACTAATTATCAACCTTTAAGTTTATAACTTTTCGGCAAAGCAATTCGCAGGGTAACTTTTTACATGCCACGCATTAATCACATTTATGATTACTTAGCCCAATTTACAACCATGAAAACACTATATATATTTGTAGGAATTTTGCTTTTTAGCTTCACCTCCCAGAACATTTTTGCCCAAAAAACATATCCACTTACACGCAACGATTCGGCAAAAATACAACAGTATAATACCGCATTTACAGAGCAAAACTCTAGAGGCAACTTAAAAGAAGCCAGTAAGTTCCTTAACCTTTCGGCGATGCTTTATTGGGAAAAAAACCATTACAATACAGCCGAAAAATTATTTTTGCAATCGTTGGGGCTAAATGAAAAACTAGCCAACCAAAATGCTATTACAATGATTAACAACAACTTAGCTATGATTTATGCTGATAAAAAGGAATACAAAAAAGCATTAGATTATTTTGAGCAGACCCTAGTATCTAGGCGTGTAAGCAAAGGCAAAATTGGTATAATTTCGGCACTAATCAACCAATCGGTAGTGTATAACAAATTAAAATCCTACAAAAAATCAATAAAAAACTTAGAAGAAGCACTCGATTTGGCAAGAGAAATGAACGACCCCAAGCAAATGAAAAGTTGCTACGGTATGCTCTCTGAAACCTATGAAAAGGCAGGTGATACAAAAAAATCACTCTATTACTACAACTATTTTAAAACATTTAACGACCTTGTTACCCGAAAAACAATAAAAAAATCGAACGATGCTTTAATTAACGAACGCCTACAAAGAGAATTGGCAGAGCTAGAGAAAAGAAACAAGGCACTAGAACTTGCCAAAACAGAAAAAAAATTAGTAAAAAAAGAGACCGAAGTAAAATCGTACAGTAAAAAACAAAAAGAACTTTTAGAATCGCTTTCCTAGCAAGAAATGAGCCTTAAAATAATAAAACAAGAGGCAAAAATTTCAGAATTTGAAAACGAAAAATTAAAACTAGAAAAAAAACAACAAAATACAGTAATCCTAATTATCAGTATCGCCCTTATCTTAATTGCCATAGGCATCGTTTTCCTGTATCGCCTATACCGCCAGAAAAATAAATACAACGAATTATTATTGGTTAAAAATCAAGAAATTAATCAGCAAAAAGAAGAAATTGAAACCCAAAGGGACGGGCTAGAAAAATCCAACATAATTATTGAACACAAAAACAAAGCCATTACACAAAGCATCAACTATGCACAGCACATACAGTCGGCAATGCTTAGCAGGAAGGACAAATTACGCCGTTTTATACCCCAAGCATTTATCCTCTATCGCCCAAGGGACATTGTAAGTGGCGACTTTTATTGGTACGCAAAAATCGAAAATAAAATTTTTGTTATCATATCCGATTGCACAGGGCACGGCGTTCCGGGAGCATTTATTTCCATGACTGGAAGTAATTTATTGAGCAACATTATCGAAAGTAACAATATCCACGAGCCATCGGAAATACTGGCAGAGCTTGACAAAGGTATTATCGAAGCCCTGAACCAAAAGCACTCCGAAAACCAAGACGGTATGGATATTTCTATCTGTGTAATCGACACAGAAAAAGAACATATAGAATACTCTGGGGCAAAATCGCCCCTAATTGTTATTGAAAATAACCAACTCAGCTACCTAAAACCCAACAAAAGCTCAATTGGAGGCGTTCGCCCACAAAGGCGAAATAAACCAGCTCCTAAAAAAACATTTGAAACCCAAACCATTGATTATACAGGGAAAAATATCTCAATCTATATGTTTTCAGACGGTATTATTGACCAGTTTGATAAAAATAATGAGAAAAAATTTACACGCAATAGGTTAAAAAATATACTGCTCCAAATTCAAAACCAAACAATGCAACAGCAAGAAAACAAGCTCAATAACACCCTAAACAACTGGCAAGGCAATAATTCACAAACCGACGACATAACTATTATCGGTTTTAGTATGATTTCTCAAAAAAAATAGATAAATTTGTAATCCTAATTATAGCATACTATCAAACCTTTGCCTTATGCCAAAAACCAAACCTGACCAAAGTATTGCAGAAAGTGAATTTCAAGTGGGGTTAATTGCCGATCAATCAGAGAACTACGAACAAGCAATTATTCATTACAAAAACTCAATAAAAGAGCGACCCAAGTTTGCCCCCGCCTACAATAATTTAGGATACCTACTCTATACAGTTTATAACCAAACACTTAATGCAGTAGAGTTATTCGAGCAAGCAATTACTGCCGACCCTGCCTATTCGCCAGCCTACAACAACCTAGCCTACATTTACGAAACCTCCGAAATAAAAGACCCCGAAAAAGCTCGTCAGCTATATAAAGCAGAAGAAGAAAGTTACTTTTTAGCCATAAAAAATGCACCCAAAAATCCAATAAATTATTATCATTTAGCCTGTTTATATAAAGATTTTTTTGATAATAAAAAAAAGGCCATAACGCTTTTTCGGCAAGTAATAAAATTAGATAAAAACTTCCGCACTGCCCTTTTACATACGGCAAAACTAAATGCCACTTTAGGCAAACTAAAAAAAGCAAAAAAGTACTTTCATAAGGCAATAATAAGAAACCCGAAAAAGATACATTATTATCGCGATTATGCCCACTTCTTGGATAAGCACCAAAGCTCTAAAATAGCCAGCCTCCAATTCTTAAAAACAGTAGAAAAAGCAAATACAAAAACTAACAAGTTACCTTTTCGTGAAATTGCAGATTACCTAAAAATCTTTTTTCATGATACGCCTAACGCATTATTATATTACGCAAAAGCCGCAGATGCCAACCCTAAAAACATAATTGCCCATAAAGCTGCCGCTGATATTTTACACTACGATTTAAAAAAAGTAGAACAAGCAAAAAAATACTACGAATTTATTATCAAAATTAAACCCAAAACAAGCGAAGACAATTTTATATTAGCACAAATTTGCAAAACAAAATTAAAACGGTACATTACCGCAGAAAAATACTACTTAAAATCATTAATCAAAAACCCAAAAAGCGACATCGTTTTTTACGAAATTATAGAACTCTACCTTTCTAATTTAGACTATTTAAAACAAGCCAAAAAGATAAGAAAGTTATACTCCAAAAAAGTTATAGCCAATGATTTTAACTTTTTGCAAGAAATAGAACAACTCTTTAATCAGTACCTCAAAAACAAATCATTACAACAAAAAACAACAGAAACTGCCTTTGAACCCAATGCAGTTTAAACAAAAAAACATGAAAAATTTTGCACTAATAGGCGCATCAGGCTACATTGCAGTACGCCACATGCAAGCCATAAAAGAAACAAACAACAAACTCGTTTGTGCATTAGACAAATTCGATAGTGTAGGAATTATAGATAGCTACTTCCCTGATGCAGACTTCTTTACAGAGTTCGAGCGGTTCGACCGCCACGTCGATAAAGTCCGCCGGCTAGAAAAAACACATATCGACTATGTAAGCATCTGTACCCCCAATTTCCTGCACGACTCGCACATACGCTTTGCACTAAAACAAAACGCACAAGCCATTTGCGAAAAGCCAATGGTACTCAACCCTTGGAACGTTGATGCCCTGCAAGAATTTGAAAAAGAAACTGGCGGAAAAATCAACAATATCCTACAACTGCGGCTACACAAAAGCATAATTGCCCTAAAAAAAGAAATCGAAAATGGCCCTGCCGATAAAATTTATGATATTGATTTAACCTACTTCACCGCCCGTGGCAACTGGTACTTTTCGAGCTGGAAAGCCGATTTACAAAAATCGGGTGGCGTAGCCACTAATATAGGTGTCCATTTTTACGATATGCTCATCTGGATATTTGGAGCAGTAAAAGAAAACATCATCCACGTTTCCGAGCCCAAAAAAGCCGCTGGCTTTTTACAACTAGAGCGTGCCAGAGTCCGCTGGTTCTTAAGTGTCGATTACCAAGATATTCCAGACGAAATAAAAGCCACCGGCAAACGTACCTACCGCTCAATAACTGTCGATGGAAAAGAAATTGAATTTAGTGGCGGATTTACCGACCTTCATACCAAAAGCTACCAACATATTTTAGCCGGCAACGGCTTCGGGATAGACGAAATACGCCCCTCGATACAAACCGTTTTTGAAATACGAAATGCAAAACCAATCGGGCTAAAAGGGAGCTACCACCCATTTTTGAAAAAATAAAATCAAGCTTAAATTGAAAAAAGAAGCAAATACGTCTTTAAATACATAAAAAATGTACAATAAAATAAAATCAGGTAATGCAAAAATAGGCGTTATCGGGCTAGGCTATGTAGGCCTGCCCATTGCACTCGAATTTGCAAAACACACATCAGTTATTGGTTTCGATATAAAGCCAGAACGGGTAGAGTTAATGAAAAATAATATTGACCCCAGCAACGAACTTGTTGAAGACGATTTTAAAGGTGTAGATATTTTATATACTGCTGATATTCAGGAGCTAAAACAAGCCAGCTTCTATGTAGTAGCCGTACCAACGCCAATAGATGAGCATAGAATGCCCAACCTAACACCACTACTAAGTGCCTGTAATACAGTAGGTAAAGTAATATCAAAAGGCGACTATGTAGTATTTGAATCCACCGTATATCCCGGCTGCACCGAAGAAGACTGCGTGCCTGTTATCGAAAAAGTATCAGGCTTAAAATACCCCAAAGACTTTAATGTAGGCTTCTCGCCCGAGCGAATAAATCCGGGCGATAAGGTGCATACACTCACTAAAATTGTAAAAGTTGTTTCAGGCGAC
>CAMZKQ010000207.1 GCA_947311265.1 uncultured Chlorobiota bacterium
TGGGCAGAAAAATGGCTTGGAAAACGTACAAAATTTTCGCCATCGGAACTCACCTCTACAAAAGCCAGTTCGAGGAAAGCCAACTCGCTTGTTGCACTTTTAAAAAAGCCATTCTCAAAAACTGCAAAATCTGCCCCTTCTTTATCCGCAATAGGGGTTTCAAAAGTTAGAATAGCAACCCCTTTATCGCCTAGGCTAACTACTGAAATTCCATCGGCTTTTCCCAACGCCATTTCTGGCGTACCACTGGTAGCAAATCCTAATTCGGGCTGCTGGTAATCCAGATAGCCTCGTGTAATTTCCACGTTTTCTGCCCATAGCAGAAAAACACTACTGTCTTTGTGTATAGCTGTACTGCCCAAAAATCCGCCCGCAGGCGAATAATCTTGCGAAAAGAGTAGTGGGGAATTTAGACTTAATAATAATAAAATTAGGGGAAATTTATACATTAATTAATAGTGTTTTCAAAAGAACTGTGCAATTAATAATGAGAATGTAGTCTTATTTTGCATTGCAAAGGTAAAAAAAACAGTAACTAATAAAAAGGCTATGGACTTTAAATTACTTTTGTTTCCTAGTTTACAATACTTCGTTAAATTACGAATTATTTTATTGATTATCAGAAACTTATAAACACAAATAGTATCTCTGTAGTTTTTGTGTATTCTTCTGTAAATCAAATAGTTGCCTGAAAACTTAAGGGGTGTTGAGTTTAAAGTCATAATATTACAAACTTCTGAATTAGTCGGATTAATAAATTAAAATGAAAACCTTAAAAATTAACTTAATTGCAATTTTAACTATTCTAACTACATTATTTTCATGCTCAGAAATAAAAGTAAAAGAGCAAGCCAATAATAAGGGGCTAACACCAACACTCCAAATGCTAAAAGTGAATGATTATTCTAAGGTGATTTTAACAGTAGAACGAGGGGCATTTCATTACGATAAATTTATTTTAGAAGATACGCTTATCAGATTTTACCCTAAAAAAAAAGAAGTGAAAAGCAGCGAAAAAAATAAATACAGTAAAATTTCTAAACAAGCTATAAGCTCAAAAGAGCGAGATGCTCCAAATTGGCAAAATAAGAAAAATGAAAATAATCGTTTTTATCAAAAAGTTAGTTTGAGCATCTACACCTAAGTTAAAGTGTCAATAAACCTGTGTGAATATAGTGTGGAGAAACCTGTAATTGAGAAGACAAAGAAGAATTATAACAATTTGAAAATTATTAGCTATCCCCAGCGAATTTTAAGTTTTTGCCAAACTGCCGCCATTTCAAGAGTCTGTTGAATGAGAATTTTTATAAACTTAATCCTAAATTTAAAATTCTTACCGCATATTAAAATTATTTTGAAAGATTTAGACTCCAATTTTTTGCAAGCTTTTCTTTTTTGAAAAATGTAATTGCTAACTTCTTTTAAAATTGTTAGAAAAAAAGGATACATAAATTTTTCAATAACTGATAAATAGCTTACATTTGCCGAACTTTTGGTAAACACAATTACACTCATTGTAGAATAAATCTGTAATAAATTACTAAAAACTAGTAACTTAGACTTAAATTTTAATATCTTAAAATGGCAAAAGAGCAACACACTGGCGACGAAAATTTACAAGCAATTGAAGTAACACTCTCGAAAAGCGAACAGTTTATAGAAAACAATTCAAAAAAATTAACCATTGGTCTGGCCATTGTTTTAGGCATTGTAGGCTTATTTGTAGCGTATCAAAAATGGTACGTTGCCCCACTGGAAGAGGAAGCACATAAAGAAATGTTTGTTGCAGAACAGTATTTTGCAAAAGACTCTTTTCAGCTTGCTGTAGATGGCGATGGAGAATATAGCGGTTTTACAAAAATTGCAGCAGATTTTGGCTCAACAAAATCGGGCAATTTGGCTAATTATTATGCAGGTATTTCCTATGTGAAATTAAAAAATTACGATAAAGCTATTCAATACCTTTCAGATTTTAGCTCTAGCGACAAAATGCTTTCTAACATTGCCAAAGGCAATATTGGCGATGCTTATGCCCAAAAAGGAGAAATGGAAAAAGCCGCAGAATATTACGCAAAAGCAGCCAACGGAGATGCCAATGAATTTACAGCACCTATCTATTTTATGAAGTTAGGCAAAGTACAAGAAAGCCTTAGCAACTGGAAAGCCGCACTAGATGCTTATTCTAAAATAAAAACAAATTACTCAAAAACCACAGAAGGACGAAGTATTGACAAATACATTACTCGGGTAAAAAGTAATATGTAAATTAAAGTTCTATTTTTGGGACAAATTCCTATAAAAGTCTCAGTAAAAAAGCTGAGACTTTTTTTTTGAAAATTTTAAGATATGGCAACAGTTAATTTATCAGCATACGACAAAAATAAAGTGCCACCAGCACACGGAATGCGTGTCGCAATTGTCATTTCCGAGTGGAACGAAAAAATTACAGAAGCCCTTTTTGAAGGTGCAAAAGCAACACTAATTAAACATGGCGTATTACCCGAAAACATCTTAAAAGAGTACGTCCCTGGTACTTTCGAACTCACTTTTGGTGCATCGTATATAATTAAAGCAGAAGACCCCGATGTCGTTATTGTACTAGGTTGCGTAATACAAGGCGAAACTCGGCACTTCGACTTTATTTGCAACGGCGTTGCAAAAGGCATAACCGACCTTAA
>CAMZKQ010000208.1 GCA_947311265.1 uncultured Chlorobiota bacterium
CCATAAATTTGCTTTTTAATTGTATCCGGATTTTCTATTTTTAGTCTTTGCATTTTTTTAAGACAAAGATAATAATAATTTGATATACCCGCAATTATATAAGACGTTTATTATAGTTGAGCTTTTTTTAAGGCAACTCAAGAATTATAAGGCACTCATTTTCAACTTGAGTTGGAATAGTGCTTGTAGGTCTAAATTTATGTACTACTTTTGCTAAGTCTATTATATCCCCCATTAAGGGGGATAAAACAGAAAAAAGCAATGAAAAAAAAGTTTTACTAATAGGCTGGGACGCTGCTGACTGGAAAATCATTAACCAACTCATCGCCAAAGGCGAAATGCCTGCGATGCAACGCCTAAAAGAAAATGGCGTTTATGGCAACCTGCTTACTTTAGACCCCCCATTTTCGCCAATGTTATGGACTACAATTGCTACAGGCAAACTGCCCGACAAGCATGGCATTTTAGGCTTTACCGAACCCACTGCCACAGGCAAAGGCATTAGCCCCGTGGCCTCCACATCACGAAAAGTAAAGGCCATTTGGAATATCCTTACGCAAGAAAAACTAAAATCCCATGTAGTGGGTTGGTGGCCATCACACCCTGCCGAGCCAATTAATGGGGTGATGATTTCCAACCATTACCAAAGCTCTTCGGCAAAACCCGATTCGCCCCTAAAACCGTCTTCGGTTTTTCCTAGCGAGCTTGCAGGGCTTTTTGCACATCTTAAAGTTCATCCAGCAGAACTGCCTGCTAAGGCTAGTTTTCATAAAAACTATTTTTTAATTACTGAAAATAAAAAAGAGGTCTTCAACCTTGTTTCACAAGTTACTAACAGTGAAAGTAAAGTGTTAAAAGACCCTATTATTGTGGTTTCTGGTTTGCCTCGTTCTGGCACTTCGCTAATGATGCAAATTCTTGAAAGTGCTGATTTTAATATCTTTACTGACAAAAAACGGGGGGCAGACGTATCTAACCCAAAGGGGTATTATGAGTATGAGTTGGTAAAGAATTTGGCACGAGATAAATCGTGGTTGCCCAAAGCTAAAGGCAAGGCAGTAAAGGTAATTGCACAGTTATTGAAATTTTTGCCGGCAAAGTATAACTATAAAATTATTTTTATGGAGCGGGAGATTAAAGAGGTAATGCTTTCGCAGCAAAAGATGCTTATATCAAAAAAACAAATAAAAGAAGCCTTTTATTCGCAAGATGTAGAGGTGGCTTTTCTAAGAACAATAACTAATGTTAAAAGAAAAATAGCGAGTAATTACAATATGGACATTTTATTTATTAGCCACCAAAACCTAATAACAAACCCTGTTTTGGAAATTGATAAAGTGCGTAAATTTTTAGCCATTAAAAAGCCGACAAAAGTATTGGCAGAGGTGGTGCAACCCCATTTATACAGGGCAAAATTTTAAATTCTAAAACTCGATACCCATAATGGTAATATCGTCTCGCTGGCTAAGGTGCCCCATGTATTTTTCTAGTATGGCTTCTAATATGGCTTTTTGCGAAGGCAAATCTAGCTTGCTAATTTCTTGTAATACGATAAGCAGTTGTGGTGTCCCGAAACGAAGCCGTGCTTCGTTATTTTGGTCAATATAGCCGTCGGTGGTTAAATAGATGGTGTCTCCGTGGGCTATTGTTAGTTCTTTGTTTTCAAACTCAACGACTCGCCGCTTTACTTGTGTGCCGCCTATTGATTTTCGTGTGCCTTTTACAATTTGAATTTCACCATTATTTTTAACAATGAGCAATGGGCGTTTTGCACCGCAGTAGGTAATTTTAATGTGTTGCTTATTGGTGCTGTTAATTTTGCATAAGCACAAATCCATACCGTCGTTGTTAGTGGTTGTTTTTTGCTTTAACTCTTGTACAATTTTGTTGTGTAGTTGGGTTAATATTTCTTTTGGGTCATGTATTTTATTTACAATTACAATTTCGTTAAGCAGGCGGTTGCTAATCATCGACATGAATGCCCCTGGCACGCCATGCCCTGTACAGTCTGCCACTACGGTAAATGAGTACTCCTTATCTGGGCATTGTGCGTACCAATAGAAATCGCCAGAAACGATATCTTTTGGGCGGAAAAGAATAAAATTTTGGTATTCTTTATCTAGTATTTCTTGTTTGGGTAGTATGGTTTGTTGAATTGTTTTTGCGGTAGCTATACCGGCTTTTATATTTTCATTTTGTATTGAAAGCAATTGATTCTGGGCTTGTACTTCGGCGTTCTGTTGTTCAAATTTTTCTTTTTGTTGGTACATTTCTGCACTTTGTTTTAAAATTTTCATTTCCGCTTGTTTTAGTACGGTAATATCGGTTTCAATGGCGATTATTTTTTCTACTTCATTTTTGATATTTAGGGTTGGGGAAAGCATTACTTGGGTTACAATATTTTTTTCCAGCCCTAGTTTTGCCTTGGCTTGGTAGGATATTGTTTTCTTTTCTGCGACACATTTTCTGAATGCTTTTTTTGTTGCACTGGCTCTATTGTCTGAAAAAATATTTTTGCCATAGCGTTGGGTGTAGTCTTCAAACGATAGTTGGTAGGTTTTCGAGAAGGCGTTATTTACCCATTCAATATCTCCATTTGGGCTTATTATTTGTACAATATTATCGGTATGTTCTGCAACAAAAGTAAGTTTCTCTAGCTCTGCGTTGCTTGTTTGCAAGTTTTCGGCTTGTGCTTGTAGCTCTTCTGTTTGCAATTCTGCCTCTGTAATATAATCTGCTTTTTCAGAGTTTGCAAACATTAGTTTTTTATATATAGTGCTTCTAATTTTCTCGAAAACGGCCATCAAAACCATTACCATAACGTAGCCAGAAACAAATTTTAAGGCAAAATCGGCTGTAAAATTGGCCATATTGCTCAATGGAAACATGAAGAAAGCGAGGTAAATTAAAATCAAAAGCGAGGCGGCAATTGTACCCGTTTTTCTTCCTAACATAAAATAAGCGACCATAGGGAAGTTAAATGCCCAAAATATAACTTCTACCGTACCACCAGAAATTAAAAGAAAAATATACGGTGTAAATAGTAGCAAAGGGGTTGCAAATGCCGAAAATTTAACATTTTTTCGGATACGAAAATCAATAAGGGCTGCAACAAATAGTACCCCAATAACAAGCACAAAGCTACCTAAAGCAACTTTACCTGCTTTCAAATCTTTAAACCCAAATAGGAATGCAAAGGTTGTTCCGACCAAAGTGAACAGATTGAATATAAGTGCTTTACGAACATCAGACTGTTCGAACTCACCTTGTATCCCTGCAGTAAATATATTCCTGAAGACGTTTTGTTTTTTACTCATCTGTAAAGCTGTCTTTTATGGTTTTAAAACTTGGCGAGCTGCCGTTTAGCATCCATTGTTTAAAGTTTTCGATACCTAGCTGTTGTGTAATAAAAACAAAATTAGCGATACCAATACTTAGTGTTTTCCCATTTTCGCCAAACTTTGCTAAGGAGAATAAATAATAATTTTTATATACCACCGCCTTTGTTACAAGTGTGCCTGCCCCCAAACTGCCAGAAATAGGGTTGGCAATATTGTATTGTTTTATAATTTTGTTGTTATGGTTTTCTAAACTTGGATTAGAGAAAAACAGCCCAACAATTATAATTATAATAGCGATAGTTATATTTCTTACTTTTTTCATCTTTTAAATATTCAATCCCTTCCCGCTGCTAAACTTGTACACCAACTACTGTAATATCATCTATATTTTTTATTTGGTCTATGGTATTTTAAATTGTTTTTCTTGCTCTACAAGAGGGCATTTTACAGCATCAGAAAGTAGGTTAATTAAATTTGAGTTTAACGAAATACCATCAGTAAATAGGTATAAAAAATCATCTTTTTGTAGTTCTTTTTCTGTATTTTTAATAAACTGCACCTCTCCTTGGCTATAAATGGCAAGCATATTGGCATTTGATGCCGAATTTAGCTTTATGCTTTGCCCTATATTTTCAAGAAATACGACAGCAACTTGTAAGCGAACTTTGGAAAATGCGTTACTTTTTTCGAGTAATTTTGCAATGACATCTTTAGGGTTACTTACCTTAGCTTGTGTTATAATTTCAGTGAGTAATTCCCCAATAGTAAGCGACATAAATGCACCGGGAACGCCATGTTTAGAGTAATCTGCAATAGCAAAGCAAAATTTATTGTTGCCCAATGGGCTGAACCAATAAAAATCGCCCGATACAATTTCTTTGGGGCTAAAAATAACAAAATTATCAAAATAATCTTTAATTTGCTCGCTCGATACAAGCGATGCTTTTTGTATTGTAGAAGCATAAGTTATACTTGCCCGTATGTGGGTACTTTGCTGTGCTACTTGTGCCTGATTATTTAAAATTTCGACATTTAGTAATTGTAATTCTTCTTTTTGGGCAGTTATTTCTTTGTGATGTGTAACAATATCTTGCTGTACTTTTTTTATTTTTGTAATATCCGAGTCTATTGATATTAAGTTTTTTATATTTCCTTTTTTATCTAAAACTGGGGTTAGTTCTTTTTTCATCCAAACCACTTTTCCTGCTTTTGTTTTGTATTTGGCTTCAAAACTGACCGATTGTTTTTGGCTTATGCACTGGTTTATCTTTGCCAAATTTACAGGAGCAGGATTGGTCAGTTGTATAGAGCCTCCTTTTTCGGCAATAAATTCTGGTAATTTGTAGCCAAACATTCTTTCAAAACCTCCATTTATCCACTCAATATTTCCTTTTGCATCGGTAATAATTATAGCATTATCGGTTTCGCTAGCTACAACTGATAGTTTTTCGAGTTCTGGTTGTAATTGCTCAAAGATAGCCTTTCTCTTTAAAATCTCCTCGTGCTGTCTATTTATTTTTTCGATATATTGGGTATTTTCAAGATTTGTTTTCCCTAAGGCTTTATTGGTTAAATACCGTATATATTCCGAAAAAAGGACTAAGGCAAATACACTGATATATGAAGCTAAAAACCGCACCCTATATGCCTTGTAATACTCGGGCATTTCCATAGGCGATTTGGTAAGTAGGTAACCTACAAGAATTAGAAATAGTATAGAAAGCACTGCCCCGGGTCGCCTGCCTACTGTCATTATTGAAATTAGCGGAAAGCTGTATAACCAGAATACAATGGTGGTTTCTTTTGAAAACAGTACAGTATATAGGAGTAGAAAAAAATAAGAAATCGTTAACAGCCAATTTACAGTTTTGAAGGATTTTGTAAGATAAAGCAAGACCACCCCCAATAAAATAAGTAGTGCTTCTGCAAAAAATGCGTAGGCAAGTTGTTGGCTACTATAGAGCAGTTCGGTAAAACCAAAGAACAATAAAAAGCTAATACAAATTAGCGAGTACACGTTGATAAGCAACGCTTGGCGAACTTTAAGCTCGTCAATCGTACCTGAAATTCCCGCAGCGAAAAACTTCAAAAATTTTGCTTTTATTTCTACCATCTTAAAATTGTAATGTACAAGATGCTAAAAGTAACATAAATTTTGAAGTTTTGAAAGAAAAATAGAACATCAATACTGAA
The DNA here is from genome assembly GCA_947311265.1 of uncultured Chlorobiota bacterium. Classification (GTDB taxonomy): domain Bacteria; phylum Bacteroidota; class Bacteroidia; order Bacteroidales; family JAADGE01; genus CAMZKQ01. The sequence continues at coordinate 5,535 of CAMZKQ010000208.1, forward strand.
AAACGTGTTTTTTTCAAGTATTTAATTGAAAATCCAAGAAAAGTAAAGGTGTTTTTGAGGGCTATATTTTTGAACCAAAGGCCAAATCTCCAGCATCACCAAGGCCAGGTACTATGTATGCTTTTGCCGTAAGTTCATCGTCAATAGCACCGCACCAAAAAGTGATGTTTTCTCTGCCCAGTTTTTTTTGCATATACTCTAAGCCCTCTTTTGATGATATTGCCGTAACAATGTGTGTGTGCAATGGTTTTTCGACCCTATCCATTAGGTTTTCATAGGCCAGTACTAGCGATGAGCCAGAGGCTAGCATGGGGTCGGATAGGATTAAGATTTTGCCTTCTAAGCTGGGCGAGGATAGGTAGCCAATTTTTATGTCAAAAGAATTGTCCTTATGGTACCGCCGATAGGCGGTAATAAATGCGTTTTCGGCATTATCAAAATAGTTAAGTAGCCCTTGGTGCATGGGCAATCCTGCACGCAAAACAGTAGAAAGCACAACTTTTGACTCTTGAAGTTGCATATTGGCTATCCCTAGTGGGGTTTGCACATCGGCAGCGGTGTAGCTTAGTGTTTTGCTAATTTCATAGGCAAATATTTCGCCTATTCGCTCTAGATTGCGACGAAACCTCATGCTATCGGTTTGTATATTTGCATCTCTAATTTCAGAAATGAAGCGATTAAAAATTGAGTTCTCTTGCCCTATAATGTGTACCATATCTATAATTTTATAAAAAATATAAAAAAAGCAGAAAGTAAACTTTCTGCTAAAATTGTTATGAATTAAAATTTTTGGAAACGATAAGCTCCTTAGTGCCGTGTGTCCAAGAGTAAAAGCCTTCGCCAGATTTCCGACCAAGGTTACCTGCGGCAACCATATTTACCAAGAGTGGGTCGGGGGCATATTTATCTTTGCCCATACCGGCGTAAAGCACCTCCATTATGGCTAGGCAAACATCTAGCCCAATAAAATCGGCGAGTTGTAATGGCCCCATTGGGTGTGCCATGCCGAGTTTCATTACGGTATCTATTTCGTAAACCCCTGCCACGCCTTCCCGCAAGGAAATAATGGCTTCGTTTATCATTGGCATTAAAATACGATTGGCCACAAAGCCGGGGTAATCGTTTACTTCAACAGGGACTTTTTTAAGTGCTTGTGAGGTCTCCATTATGGTTTTGGTAACTTGGTCGGAAGTCTTATAACCTCTTATAATTTCAACGAGTTTCATTATTGGCACGGGGTTCATAAAGTGCATGCCAATTACTTTTTCGGGGCGAGTGGTTACTGCGGCTATTTTTGTGATTGAAATCGATGAGGTGTTGGTGGCTAAGATTGTTTTTTCAGGGCAAAACTCATCGAGTTGCTTGAATATTTTGAGTTTTAAAGTTTCATTTTCGGTGGCTGCTTCTACGACTAAATCGGCATTAGTAACGCTTTTTTTCATATCTGTACTTGTAGCCAAACGGGCAAGTGTTTCTTCTTTTTGTGTTACCGATATTCGTTCTTTGCTCAAAAGCCTATCCAAATTTTTGGTTATAACTGCCATTGCTTTGGCTAATGCGTCTTGGTTAATGTCGATAAGGTTTACATTAAAACCGGCTTGTGCAAACACATGTGCAATACCATTACCCATTGTGCCTGAGCCTATTACTGAAATATTTTTCATCTTTTTTGTGTTTTATTATAACTGATATTATTTTGATTAAAAGTGCTGCTACAATTATCTTGATTACACTTTGGAGAGCTGATGCCCCATTTTTACTTTTTTTGTGTGCATATAAAATTCATTAAATTCGTTAGTTTCTACTTCAATGGGTACATTTTCGGTAATCGTTAGCCCATACCCTTCTAGTCCTGCCCGTTTTACAGGATTATTAGTAAGTAGGCGAATATTACAAATATTTAAACTTCTTAAAATTTGAGCCCCTACGCCATAATCTCGCTCGTCCCCCTCAAAGCCTAGCTTATGATTGGCTTCTACTGTATCATAGCCTTGCTCTTGCAATTTGTAGGTTTTAATTTTATTAAAGAAACCAATGCCCCTCCCCTCTTGGTTCATATAAAGCACTACGCCTTTGCC
>CAMZKQ010000209.1 GCA_947311265.1 uncultured Chlorobiota bacterium
ACTTACGACTTACGACTTACGACTTACGACTTACAACTTACAACTTACAACTTACAACTTACAACTTACAACTTACAACTTACGACTTAAAAAAACAAATTCCCAATTTGGTACATCGCAAATGAAGCCAACCACGCCAAGGCAGTGGTGTAAAATACTGTAAAAGCCGCCCACTTTACACTCCCTGTTTCTTTTCGTACCGCAGCAATTACCGCAATACAAGGGAAATAAAGCAGTACAAAAACAAGCAAGGAAACAGCCGTAACAGGCGTATAAACTTTACTGCCATCTTTAAAAGTTGATAATTTTAAACGTTCGGTAAGGTTTTTACTCGCATTACCTTCATCTGCCCCATAAAGTACCGACATGGTGCTAACAACAATCTCCTTAGCCGCAATGCCTGCCGTTATGCTCACTCCAATTTTCCAGTCGAAGCCCAAAGGCGAAATTACAGGTTCTATAAAATGCCCAATTTGCCCAATGTACGACTCTGATTGGCGTAAGCTCTCCTTTTTACTTTTCAATATCGAAAGCTGCTCTAGTTTTTCTTTCTCAAAAGCTACTTTTTTTTCTGCCGAAGTAGCCCTTTTTATTTTCTGTTGAAACTCAAATTCAACCGTTTCAATTTTAGCATCAAAATCTTCTGTAAGAGGCGTATTTTGTGGGAAATACCCCAAAGTCCAAATGATAATTGAAGCAATAAGGATAATGCCCCCCATTTTTTGTAAATACTGTGCCCCTTTTCGCCACATGTGCTTTAAGGTGGTTTTAAAAACTGGCTTTCGGTAAGGCGGAAGTTCCATTACAAAAGGCGCTTCTTTGGTTTTGAATAATGTTTTTTTGAATAACTTTGCCATCACTATTGCTGCCAATATCCCTAGGGCATATATCGAAAACAATGCCGTCCCGGCATAGGTCGGAAAAACCGCCCCAATTATTACAATATAAACCGGCAACCTTGCACTGCACGACATAAATGGGTTAATTAAAATAGTGAGCAACCTATCGTTCCTATTTTCGATAGTTCGGGTGGACATAATAGCTGGGACATTGCAGCCAAATCCCATAATTAATGGGATAAATGATTTGCCATGCAAACCAATTTTGTGCATCAATTTATCCATAATAAAAGCCGCACGTGCCATGTAACCAGTATCTTCCATAAGCGAGATAAAGAAAAATAGGATTAGAATATTAGGCAAAAATATAATTACCCCGCCAACCCCACTAATTATACCGTCGGAGATTAAATCCTTGAGCATACCATTAGGCATCAAGCGTTGCACGGTACCATTGAGTAGCGAAACGCCTGCATCAATCCAGTCCATAGGGTATTGCCCAAGCGAAAATGTGGCCTGAAACATCGCCCACATGAAGAATAAAAATATAGGGAAACCAAAAACTTTGTGTGTAATAAATGCGTCTATAGTTTCGGTAAGCTTTCGTTTCTTTTCCGCCCCCGGGCGGAAGGTCTCTTTTAATGCACCATTTATAAACCCGTAGCGAGCATCGGTAACAAGGGTTTCGGTATCCTCTTGTAGGGCATTCTCGAGTTCTGAAATTTGCTGTTGGCTAGTGTCCAAAATGTCTTTTGCCCCAGCAAAAGATTTAACCCCCTCAATAGTTTCCTTATCTTTTTCCAGTAGATTTAAGGCAATGGAGCGAGGGGCAATTTTGTTTGTAATTTCAATATTTTGATATTTGTTAATTGTGCCTTGTATCCTTTTTATAGCGCTTTCAATACTTGCCCCATAATTGATGTGGATATGGCGTACAATAGGGTCTGTCTCTTCGTAAACTTCTATCACTTTTGAAAAAAGTGAATTTATACCTTCGCCAGTGTAGGCAGTAGTAGGCACTATCGGGATACCCGTCATTTCTGCAAGAGCATTAAAATCTAACTTATCGCCTTTACTTAGTAATTCGTCGTACATATTTAGGGCAATGACCACCTTAATATCTAGGTCGATAAGCCTTGCTGTGAGGTATAAATTCCGCTCTAAGTTAGAGGCATCAAGTACATTTATTACCACGTCTGGCAACTCTTCCAGAATAAAACTGCGTACATACAACTCCTCTGGCGAATAGGCGGTAAGTGAGTAAGTGCCAGGCAAATCTGTAATGTCGAAATTATAACCCGCTTGCTTAAATGTTCCTTTTTTAGCCTCTACAGTTACACCACTATAGTTGCCCACATGCTCTTTTGCCCCAGAGGCAAAGTTAAAAAGGGTTGTTTTTCCACAATTAGGGTTGCCTACCAAAGCTACGCTTATATCTTTGCGTTTTTCCTTGGCAGATATTTTTAGGATTTTTTCATCTATAACGCCTTTGAAATCTGCTCCTTTTATAGTTTCCCCCTTAGCGGTGATTTCAATTAACTCTGCCTCGCTACGGCGAAGCGAAATTTCGTAGCCCATAATGGTGTATTCCACAGGGTCATTGAATGGTGCATTTTTTACAGCAGTAATAATTTGCCCTTTTACAAAGCCCATTTCTGTAATTCGTTTTCGGAATGCACCTCGCCCACTAACCTTTACAATTATGGCCGCCTCTCCGTTGTTAAGTTCTGAAAGTTTCATTTAAGAATTAAATAGTATAAAATCTAGGGCTGAAAATGCTCCAAAAGTACAGTAGAAAAATGAAATGGGCAATACCTTATATTAGGTATATTTTTACCTTAAAAGTGTTATTTTTGTAATTTATTTTTTGTTTAAGATTTAATTTAATAATATTGCAACTTCTTTTAATGGAAAAAAAAACTCAAATATCATTTTTTATTATATTTATTTGCTTTGTGATAAGTGCATGCACCTTTGAAAAAACAAACGAAAACAAAGAGCTTACAGAAGAAGAAAACGAAAATATCGTTTTAAAAGAGCACTTACTGTCTAAAAATAAATATAGAAAAGGAGAAGCACTGTATAATGAAAAATGTGCAAGTTGCCATAAAAAAGACGGTACAGGGGTCATAGGCACTTTCCCGCCTTTGGCAAAAACAGAAAGTTTAAACCCTATGCTTGCAATAAATGCAATTTTGCACGGTATAGAAGGTGAAACAATAGTAAACGAAGAAAAATATACAACACCAATGCAGAAAGTCGAGCTTTCAAATACAGAAACTGCCGACCTTGTAAATTACATACTCAACTCATGGGGCAACCAAAATGGTAAAGTTACCCCCCTAGATGTTGAAGAACTTAGATAAAAATATTATATCATATCATTATTTCAATTTAATTTTAACCCATTTAATTAATACTATTATGAAGAAACTATCAATTTTTGCTATTTCCTTGCTATTTGCAGGTACTGCAATGTTCTCTTCTTGCGGCGAAGCCGAAAAGAAAAAAGAAGAAGTGAAAGAAGTAGTTGAGGAAGTAAAAGAAACCGTAAAGGAAGAAGTAAAAGAAGCGGTAGATTATACTGCAATGGCAGCTTATTACACCGCCACTTGTGTAGCCTGCCACGGTGCCAATGGTGAAGGCAACGAAGCAATGAAAGCCCCAGCACTTGCTGGCGAAAATGCTAAATTCGATGCCGCTGCTTGGGAAAAAACCATCAAAGAAGGAAAAGAAGGTACTATAATGGTTGCTTTTCCTGATGCTGATGCCCCAAACCTTGTAAAATATCTAAACGAAAAATTAGGAAAATAATTTAATTTAATTACATTTATTTAATATTTATTAGTATGAAAAAGTTATCAATTTTTGCGATCTCATTATTATTTGCAGGTACTGCAATGTTCTCTTCTTGCGGCGAAGCCGAAAAGAAAAAAGAAGAAGTAAAAGAAGAAGTAAAAGAAGAAGTAAAAGAAGCCGTTAAAGAAGTAAAAACAACTGTAGATTATACTGCAATGGCAGCTTACTATACAGCTAGTTGTGTAGCTTGCCATGGTGCCAACGGCGAAGGCAATGAAGCAATGAAAGCCCCAGCACTTGCTGGCGAAAATGCTAAATTCGATGCCGCTGAGTGGGAAAAAACCATCAAAGAAGGAAGAGAAGGCTCTATAATGCCTGCTTTTGCTGATGCCGATGCTGCTAACTTAGTAAAATATCTAAACGAAAAATTAGGAAAATAAATCACCTAACTTTATCAAAATTAAACACGCTTAGGCTAGCCCTAAGCGTGTTTTTTATTTTATAGAATATTAAACAATTAGAATTATATTATAAACCATTAAAAATGAGGAAGGTATAGTTTGTGAGAAATAAAAATAAAAAAAATGTTTTTTTTCTAGGGGTAAAATAAAACTTCTGTGTATAAGTAGTAAACGAACACAAATTTGAACCTTTATAAAAATAAGAAACCATGAAAAAATTTAATTTAGCATTAGGCACACTTTTAATGTTTTTAGTCATTTTTGCAAGCCGCAAAAAAGAAGAACCTATTGTAGAGGAAAATACACTGCCAAGTAATTTTAAAGTGGATATTCCATCGTCCATTAGTAACTCAACTTTTAAAACCAATAAAGACAATAAATTAAATGGTGGCGAAATTTACGGACACCTTCGTACCTTTATTAAAACTGGCGAAGATGCTGCGGAATTAGTAGATGCCATAATAAAGTCCATTGGAAAACATAAATTAGGTCGCCCACTAGAACTCTCTTTTGAGAGCGACGACGACCAAAGAACAAAAAATCTTACGGTAATTGAAGATGCTAGTTTTGAGGGCATTACTTACGAATTTCAACTTACACTTACCGATGCACTTTCCGAAGGCAACGACGATAAAGGCATAGCAATGCAAGTATTCTGGAACAAAAGCGAAGTAGTAGGGCTTACAATTGTAAAACCATATAACATGAACCGTGTTGAAAACCCAGAGAAAAACGAAGTAATGTTTCGTGTAGATTATAAAGAAACAGGCAGCTACTACGACCAAGAAATGACTGTTTACGTATCTGGATTCCCATTGCCAGAAGCTACCGGAGATAATAAATTTGCAATGGAAACCCTAAAAATGTTTGCCGGAAGAAAAGGTGATGTTGTTGATGTATTTGGCAACTCGAACCACCCAAACGCTTGGCTATTTGACGAAACAGAAGAAGGCTTTAACTGGGCATTTGCTGCCAGTAGCAACAGAGAGTTAAATATTGCGGCTGCCGAAGTAGGGCTACCAGCGAGTAGCTTAAACACTACCGACAGAGATGTAATCCTTAAAGAAAATAGCATTCACGCTATATTTTCGGAGCAAATTGCAAAAGTTTACCCCAATGCAACAGAGGCAGATATTGATGCTTACCTAGTAAACACCAATGGCTTGGCTTACTTCCATGATGGCGGTTTCTTAAACGCAGGAACTTCACCAGGAGCAGATTATGATGCAATAACATCTTCAATGAAAGAACTTGTACCATACAACCCATCAGAAGTTTCCGTTTTAAAAGTACAATTTAAAGGCGTAGATGCCCGATAAAAGTTAAGTTTCATAGTAGTTTTAGTTTTTAGTTAATGGTAGAAGCAGCGGGTAGTTCCGCTGCTTCTTTTTTGTTTTATGAAGCTAGTTAGCCTGAATAATTTAGACCTGTATAATTAAAAAATTAATGCTTTTAGCATAGGAATACCACCCAAGGAGAGGTACATAAGAACTGTCCAGCCGGCAGAGGAGTATTCGATGGCTTTGGCTAATTTTGCTGATGGTTTTCGGATAAACAATATCCCGGCAAGGGCAAAAATACAGAAGAAACTACACAGAACTACGTATGCAGTTATGCCGTAACCGGCATAATGAGAGGCGGCTATCGCAATTAGTAGGGTGGCAAAAAGTAAACCAAGCCAAGCAAAAGTGCCGCCTTTTGTGCCATATAATGCGGTGTAGGAAACAACGCCTTCTTCTTCGCCCTCGGGGGGACGAATTTTACGCCCAAATTCTAAAACAAGACCATTCATATAGGAAACGCCAAAGAAAAAGGCGAGCCCCCAGTGTGCGGTACTACCTGCCAGCAGCCAATCTAGCCCACTAGAATAAATATCGACTAAGGGGATAATTACCATGTGGGAAGTGATGTATAAAATTTGCCGTTTTTTTAGCCATTGTGGGACAAAAAATTCGGCCCCCATAAGCATTAGGTAGCCAATTACAATGGCATAAAGCCAAAGCATATCTATCTGAAAATAAGCAATTACAGCTATCTGAATTAAAGCAACTATTGAGCCAATTATTTTTAATTCTCGTAGAGAAATTAGCCCACGAGGGACTGGCAAATAGCGGCGGTATTTGGCATCGTCTTCTTTGTCTTTAAACTCGTCGAAAACACGTACTAGAAAAAATAATGTGATGGTGGCAAATATCCCGATAAGGAAATCTTGTGTGCCAATAAAGCCTTCCGCCCCACGGCAAATACGGGAGTAGCTTACTGCCGAAAATGTAAATGCGGTAATCATTGCACCGTGTGCCAGTACTGGGAAACGTTCTTTTTGGTAGATATAAAAACGTTGGAGTAAATTTTTGCTGTTGTCCTGTTTGTTTTCCATACTTTTTTATTGCGATAGTTCTACTAGTTTAGCTAGCGTTTTCCAGTTGCGAGTGGTGGTGGTTACATTTAGCTTTTTCTCGAAAAAGCTATTGGATAGTTTCGATTTGTGGTATTTATCTTGGCAAAGAATAAAGGCATTTTTGCCAATAATTTCAAATTGGTCAGGCGATTTGCTAGTTAGCTCTTTTAATGCTTTAATTTTTTCTTGGGTAGGGGATTGGTTTAAAAATGTGAGGTGTAATTTTTCTAATGCGTGTCGCTTTACGAAGGGGTTGCTAAGGAAAGCGGTGTTCATTTCTTTGGTGGTGCGTATAATTACAGGGACATTGAAGGCAAATTGTTTAAAAATTTCAGTTTTAATTTTGGGGCTAATTTCTTTTTTTGTTTTCTCGGAAGAGAAAAATACATTGCCAGTTTGTATGTATGTACTGATGTTTTTAAAGCCCAAATTCTTGAATAAAAGTTTTAGGTCTTTCATTAGGATTTTTCTTTTCCCACCTACATTTATGCCTCGGAGTAGGGCTATATATTTAGTCATTTCTTCCAGTTGCGTTTTGCGTTTACGGCATCTTTTTTTCGGAATGCGGTTTCTAGGTCAATCTCAAAATAGTTGGCTAAATCGAGTAGGTAGTTAAAAACGTCGGCAAATTCTTCTTCGAGTTCAAATTTTTTGTGTGCTTTTTCGGCTTCGGCATATAGCCCAGCACGGTTGCGCATGGCTTTGGCGAGTTCGCCAATTTCTTCGGAAAAGAGCAGGAATATTTCGAGGTAGTTATTTTTGTCCCAGCCTCGTTCTTTTCCAAAGTTTTTTATGTGTTGCTGTAAGTCGGCAAGGGTTGGTTTTTCGGGTAAATTCATGGGGTTATATTTAAGTTGTCTGTATTAAAAAAGCCCATGGCTTTATCAAGCCTTTGGGCTTGGTGGGCAAGTTCGTTGGAGCTTTCTGAAATTTCTTCTGAAACTTCGGTATTTTGTTGGGTTACTTTTGTGAGTTCTTGTATGGCATTGTTTATTTGGCTTATACCAGAGTTTTGTTCGTTGCTGGCATTGCTAATTTGCTCTACTAGTTGTGCTGTTTTTTGTATTTGTGGCACAATTTCTAGTAGTAGGTTCGATGAGGTTTGCCCTGATATGAGGCTTTTTTTTACTACTTTTTTTATTAATGTTGCAGCGGTTTGGCTGATTTCTGCTAGTTTTCGTATTTCTTGTGCTACTATGGCAAATCCTTTGCCGTTTTCGCCAGCGCGTGCGGCTTCAATGGCTGCATTTATGGCTAGTACGTCTGTTTTTTCGGCAATGCTGCTTATTGTTGTAATGGATTTTGAGATTTCGTTTAATGAGTCCATTGTTGCTTGGAAAGATTTTTGCCCAATTTGTATCCCAACTGCCGAGCGGGAGGCAATTTTTTTTGCAATTTCGGAGTTTTCTGCATTTTGGTTAATGGTGGCGGACATTTGTTCCATTGATGCTGATATTTCTTCGGAGGCAGCGGCTTGTTCGTTGGCGCCTGATGATATTCTTGAAATGGCATTGCTTAGTTCTAAACTGCTAGTAAGTAGATGGCTGGACACTTGGTTTGTTTCACTTATAACGCTATGTAGCTGGGTTTTCATTTTGGCAAGTGCTATTTCTAGTGGCGATTGGCTGGTTGTTTTGCTTGCAGTGGTTTGTAGGTTGCCATTAGCAACATCTTGGGCATATTCTACTCCTTTTTTTAGAGCGTCTAGCATACTAGTCAGGGAGTTGGCTAATGTACCTATTTCGTCTTGTTGTTTTATGTTTAGTTCAATGTCAAAATTTCCTATGGCTATGTTATCTGCGAAAGCAACGTTTTTTTTTAGCGGGGTTAATATTGCTTTTTTTAGGATAATTATTATAAGAGCAATTATAATTAGTATGGCTATGCTTACGAATACTGGTATTTTTTGTATTATGCTTCCTTTCATTTTCTGCATGGCAGAGCTGTCGAAGCGATAGGCGATTACGCCTATTTCTTGTCCCGAAAAATCGGTAAGGCGACTAATGGCATATACATATTGTTCTCTTGAAATCAGTAGGCTGTCTTGTAAGAATTTGTCAATCTCTTGGCTTGTAATTTCACCTTTTTTAAAGTTGTTGGTGGAGGTGGAAAATATGTATTTTTGGTTACTTTTATTGCTAATTTTGTCATAGGTGTAGCTACTGTCTGAAAGTGATGAGGTTTCTTTTTTTAGGAATATGGCATACTCTCCGAGTTGGCTTGTTTTTAACTTGTCCAAAAGATCTTTTATTGGGAAGAAACTCTCAACAGAGCCAACTACATTACCTGTACTGTCTTTTATAGGTACAAGCCCCCTAATTACGGTGCCAGCTCTTCCTACCTCCATGCCTACAGTTGCTTTTTTTGTTAGGAATACTTTTTTTACCGAGTATCTAAATTCGGACAAATCGTCGCCTCTTTTATCTGTCCAGCAGCGGATAAATGAGCGTGCAGGGGGCAAGTGGTAATGTACCCTAATGGGCTGCCCTGTATTTTCTTGTAGGCTGTTGTTTATTTTAACAAAGTTTTTTTCTATAATTGCCGATGATTGGGCAATATCGTTGGTTCTCTCAAATGTGTCGTATGCCTCAATTACAAAGGGGTAAGAGGCACAATAAGAGGCTATAGAAAGGGCTTTTTTCTCTATTCTTTTCAGGTCGGTTTGGTAGTTCTTCATGTGCTCGTTCATGTGCGAAGTTATGATTTTTTTGTTGGCATTATTGAGCATTCTTATTACATTTGCTGGCAAAAGAATAAGTGTAAGAAGGACTATACTTATGATTGGTATTGCTATTTTTAGGCTTATTTTTTTTTTCATCTTTATAGACTTATTGGTTATGCTTTTTAAAATTTAAAAACTCTCGAAATCGTCGTCGCTAAGTTTATTATTGGGTTCTGTTAATATGATATTAACCCCTTTTGGGGGAGTTTGTTTTTCTTTTTGTATTGGGGTTTCATCTTCCAAAGTTTCAGTGCCTATCTTTACATTAAAAAAAGTAACAGATTTGGCTAAGGTTTCTACTTGCTTTTCCATTGACTTATTGCCTTGGCTGATTACTGTGGCAGCTGTGGTGTTTTCTTGTATAATTTTGCTGAGTTCTTGTACGGCATTATTTATTTGCATTACCCCTGCATTTTGTTCTTTGCTTGCATTATTTATGGCTTGTACAAGGCGTGCCGTTTTTTCTATTTCGGGGACAATAAATTCGAGCATTGCCGTACTTTCTCTGCCAGAAGTAAGGCTTGTATCTACTACTTTGTTAATTTCGCTGGAGGCCAGTTTGCTATTTTCGGCTAATTTCCTAATTTCTTGTGCCACAATAGCAAAGCCTTTGCCTTCTTCGCCAGCACGGGCAGCTTCTATGGCTGCATTTACGGCTAAAATATCTGTTTTTTCTGCAATTTTTCCTATTATTGAAATTTTCTCTGCAATTTCCTGCATGGCTTGCATGGTTAGCTTAAAGGATTCTTTACTTTCTTTAACCCCTTTTGCAGCATTTACTGCAATTGCATCTGCTTCTTGTGCGTTTTCTGCGGTTTGGTTTATTATGGCTACCATTTCTTCCATAGAGGTCGATACTTCTTCGGCAGAACTTGCTTGTACATTTGCCCCAGAGGTAAGCATATTGGCTACATTTTTTACCGAAGAGTTAGTGCCAATTATATTTGTAGTGCTTATTTGTATGTCCTTAATAATTTTATTGAGTGCTTGTAGCATGGTAGTTAAGCTGTTGTAAAGTGCATTATCCTCTTTATTGGATTTTGCAAGGGTAGTTCTAGCTAGCTGGTTGGCTTGCTCTAAGTCCCCTTCGGAAATCATTCTGATAATTGCCACAAGGGATTTGTAGTTGCCCAGTAGGTGGCGTAAGGAGCTGCCTATTCTGCCTATTTCGTTATCCTTATCGTAATCTAGCTTATAATCTAATTGCCCTTCGGATATTTTTTTACTAAACAGGCTTAATTTTTTTAGGTTCTTAAATAGCAGGTTTAAAACCAAACCATTAATGATTAATAGAAGTGCAGTAATTATGAATCCTCCTACGAGAATAGCCATAAAAAGGTGGCTTATTGCCCTATCAAATTCTGTTTTTTCGATATTGAAAACAATGTAGGATTTTATGGTTTTATTATATTTATAAAACTGTATTATTTTAGTTTCATTTTTATCTGTAAATTCTTGTCGCCCTTCTTTTTTTGTGGCTTCTTTTATTAGTTTAAAGAATATTTGGTCTTTTACGTTTTTAATTTTGAATGATTTTTTGCTATGGATAAGGACTGTGCCTGCCTCTTCAATTAAAAAGTTAGAGCTTGTGCTAAAATTTTGTTTATTAGAGAAAAATTGGTTTAACTCATCTAATTTTTTTGCCTTTACCCCAACATATAATATGCCTTTAACTTCGCCATCAATAAAAATGGGCTCATAGGCGGTTAAATACCAGTCGTTTACCACAAATGCTCTGCCGTAGTAAGTTTTTCCGCTAAGGCAAGTTTGTATAACGGGCGACTCCATAGGTATATAAGTGCCTACGGCACGTTTGCCGTTTAGCTTCATTACATTGGTAGAAATTCGCAAGAAACCAGCATCAATTTTCTGGAAAATAGTAACCGTTTCTACAGTAAGGTCTTTAATCCTATCGACCATTGTAAAGCTATTATGAATAGGCTCTCCTGCAATAGACCAGTGGTTTAAAGTTACAGTATGTTTCTTTTTTGTAATTTGATTGGTGGCTTCTAATTCCACTTTTATATCAGGGTTTTCGGTAACCGTGTTGCCGTTGGCATAGAAAATATGATGCCCAATTATCATTGCCGAATTTACGTTTTTTTGGTTGCCCGCTATCTGTATATCAACAAATTTGCTCAAATCTCCCACTTGGTTGGTAAACCAGTAATTTTGAGTGTTGGTAATTTCTTTTTTTTGTATCTGATAAAAATAAGCAGCAAAACCTAAAAAGAACATAAGTGTAACAAGTGCAATTAGACCTTGTATTTTTATTTTAAGGGATATGCTTTTCATGGTATTAAATATTTAAGCGAGTACAACGTTTAATTGTTTTTTTTAGTTACTTGTGGTAAAAAAAGCAAAGGTTTGAGTTAGTTTTTTAGCTAACTGGTTAATTTTTTTAGAGTTTTCTTCAAGTTTTGAAGAGTCTTCGGTATTTTCATAAATAATATCAGTAAGTTCTTGCAGGGCGTTATTAATTTCGGTAGCCCCTAAATTTTGCTCCTTACTGGCTTTGTTTATAAGCTGAACTAAGTTTACATTTTGTTTCAGGTTAGGTTTTATTTCAGCAAGCACCTGCATTGCTTTGTCTGCGGCAGAAAAACTATCTGATGCTAACAGGTTAATTTCCTGTGCTGCAAGTCGGCTATTTTCTGCCAGCTTCCTAATTTCGTTAGCAACCACAGCAAAGCCTTGCCCTTGCTTGCCTGCTCGTGAGGCCTCGATAGCAGCATTTATCGCCAAGAGGTCTGTTTTCTGAGCAATTTGCTCTACAAGTTGTATTTTTTTAGTAATCTCTTCTACCTTTTGGAAGGCGATTGCAAATACCGTATTGTTCTCCTGCATCTGGCTAGCTACTTTTTTTGCAATTTCTTCTGCCAAAGCTGCATTTTTATAATTATCATTGATGGTTTCAATGATTTCGTTTATTGCCATACTAATCCCCTCGGCTACTGCGACTTGTGCATTTGAGCCAAGCATTATTTTTATAGAGTTTTCTGAAAAATGGGTACTACTGCTCTCTAATTTACTAACCACCTCACGGGTATCATTTACCACATTACTAAGGTTAGCCTGCATTTTATTTAGCGATTCTGTCAAAAGGTTTTCAAACTTAGTGGTGTCTTTTATACTTAGGGTTAAATCGCCAGTTGCAATTTTTTCGGCATATTTTACCCCAGCAGCTAATGCTGTAATATTCTTATTTAATTTCTGGATTTTTTCCTTCTTAGCTTGTGCTTCTTTTCCCACAAGGAAAGCTACAAACCCAATAATAATGGGAGCAAGGTCAATAATATAGTGCAAGGGGTTAATACTGTGTAGTTTCAAGATACTTGCGAGCGATAAAGCTAATTGGTGTATTAAAGCGTCCACAACAAATGCAATAATAGGGAAAACAAGCCCGAAAGCAATACCTAGTGGCGTATATTTTAGTTTGCTATTTAATTGCATGCTTTTATAATGGGTTTTAATTTTAGTTTACCTTATAGTTGCCTGATAGCTGCGGTAATTCATTGCTATTGCTCTTTTTTCATTTGCACCGTTACAGTATTTTGTAGTCCTTTTTCTTGATACAAAAAATGGCGTATACTAAACTCAAAAGTAGATAAAATTTCATAAAAAAAAGCTAAAAAGTATAATTATTATTACTTGTAGTCAATTTTGCCCATACTTCTTTAATTTAAAGATTTTCTTGCTATTTTTACAAAAAATTAGTTTTGCCTAATCTCTATTTTTCGTATGAAAAAGTTTAAAATTTTAACTATAAATCCGGGTTCAACCTCTACTAAAATTGGTGTTTTTGAGAACGAAAACTGCTTATTAGAGCTAAACCTAGCCCATAGCTCAAAAGCAATTGCCCATTTTGTAAATGTGTGGGAGCAGTACGATTTTCGTAAAAAAGAAGTCCTTTCAGCAGTGCTGAAAAATAATTTTTCGATAAGCGATTTTGATGCTGTTGTAGGGCGAGGTGGCTTAATAAAACCTATCCCAAGTGGCGTTTATTTTGTAGATCAAGGCATGATTAAAGATGCTAGAAATGGCATACAGGGGCAACATGCCTCTAACCTTGGCTGCGTAATTGCATACAGTATTGCATGGGAATTTGGTATGCCTGCTTTTATTGTTGATCCGCCTTCGGTAAACGATTTGGAAGCAGAGGCTAAACTATCAGGACATAAAGATTTCGAGCGAAAATCCTTATTTCATGCACTAAATATTTTTGCAACTGGGCGAAAATATGCAAAAGTAGCAAAAAAAGAGTTTGGGAAATTAAACCTTATTGTAGCACACATGGGGGGCGGGATTACAGTTGCTGCCCTAAAAAACGGGAAAGTAATAAATGTAAATAATGGGCTTTACGAAGGCCCTTTTACCCCCGAACGAACAGGTAGTTTACCCGCCTATCAATTGGTAGATGTCTGTTTGTCAGGCAAATACACTGCCTTAGAACTGAAAAAAATGATAACCGGTAAAGGCGGGTTAAGTTCTTATTTTAATACCAACAAGGCAAAAGATATTGAGGCACTTGCCGCAAGTGGTTCGCAGCAGCACAAATTAGTCTACCAAGCAATGGCTTACCAAATTGCCGAAGAAATAGGTAAGAGGGCTACCAACCTTAGCGGGAAAGTAGATGCTATAATACTCACGGGCGGTATTGCCTACTCAAAATTAATGACAAAAATGATAAGCCAGCGGGTTAATTTTATTGCCCCTATCTCCATTTTTCCGGGGGAGGAAGAGCTTGCCGCACTTGCCGCAGGTGGCTTACGTGTTTTAAGAGGCGAAGAAAACCCAAAACATTATACTAAAACAGTAAAAAAAGTAGGCGTAATTTATTGGGATAATATTGAAGTCTATACCGATGCTATCGACATTATTGAAGAGCAATTTCGCCACTCTGGTTATACTTTTAGAAAAGATAAAAATAATTTAAAAATTGTTTACGTCAATTGCAAAAGTGAGGAAGATAACCTTTTAAAAGGCTTAAAGAAATTTAAAAAAGAGAAAGTCGATTTGATTTTTGCCATTGGCTCGCCAGTAAGTATGCGTATTGGGCAGTACATGAAAGAGGACTCTACGCCTGTTATCTTTACAGGGATTTATAGCCCTGCAATAATCAGCGAATTTTACAAAGAACACAATTGTAACTACCATGCAGCCTGCTATGCCATTGCCCTAAACGAGGTGCTGGACGAAACTATTTTTAAAATAGACCCCCACCTAAAAACAATAGGTCTGATTTACAGGCGGGGTGAGTTACAATCTGAAATCCAATACGATGAGTTAAAAATACTGGGAAAGAAAAAAAATATTGAAATTTTAACCTTTGAGGTCGATTCAGCCGCCGATTTTGCTAATGCAAAGGTATATTTTCTTGAAAATAAAGCACAATGGATATTCCTCGGAACGAGCATGGCAGTGGCTGGTGCATCGGCAAAAGAATTGTCTATTTTTACCACTACTTTTCCTACAGTTTGCCTGCTGGAAGATACAATTTCAGAAGGCGGATTAATCGCTTACGTTATCCCATGGAAAAATATTTGCCAAGATGCTACCCAACTTGCCGTACAATTATTTAACAAGCAAAAAAACAACCAAAATGTAATTGTACCACACAAAAAGCAAATTATAATAAATAAAAATACAGCAAAAAAAATAGGTCTGCTAGATAAAATAAATCTTTTTAAGACTGCTCACTTTCTAAAATAGCGTTTGTAGCGGGCTATCATACTTTCGTTGCCCAAAATGCCGCCTTGGTGAATGTACATTACCGGGCAATTGGCTTGTGCTATTACTTTTTCCAAAAGTAAAAATGCTTTGGGGTCGTACAGTAACTCAAACTCAATTTTTGTAGATTGGCAAACCTGCTGCCAACGCTCATACAGTTCAGGATATAATTTGCCAAAGGCATATTTTTTTTCGGTATCAATAATGCTTGGGTAAAATGCTGTGTTTTTTTCTAATACTGAAAACTGCTTTCGCAGATAGGCCGAATTGCCAACTACTGGAGTTGTAATTACTTCAAAATTAGAGTGCTTACTTAGAAAAAGAGCAGTTGTACCGGTGCCAGATGGCAAGAAAATTTTAAGTTCTGCAATTAAATTTTCACTAGCATAGGTAGCTATCTCTTCCGCCAAAAGGCGGATACCAAACTCTGCCTCTGGCTGTGCACCACCCTGTGGCACAAAAAAAGAATGCTCGTTTTTGGGCAACTGCTCAAAGTCTTGGATTTCAGTATATTGCATTCCTAATTCAATAGCTGTTTTGAAATTGCCTGTTGGTTGGGCTTTTAAAAATTTTGGCAAGGGCTTTATAAAATAGTCAAATTTTATTTTTTTGATATTTGCAAAAGCAGCCAAGGAAAGCATGGCATTGGACTGGTTGCCCCCAAATGAGTGGATTGAATTATAATTTGTAAAGTCGAAGTTGAAAAGCTGCCAAAATTTGCGTGCTTTATTTCCACTAAAATAGGGGTGGATAAAATCATCTCGTTTTACCAAAAATGATTTTCCTGCAAATGAGGCAGACTGTACAGGTGTTGGGGATTTTAATGTATCCAAAATCATAAACGGTTGGTAATTAGATTTTTTTATTGAAAAAGGGAGGCCAAAAGCCTCCCTAAAGATGAATATTGAACTTATACCCCCGGTTCAGTATTCAGTTAAAGTAATACTAAAACAAAAATCAGTCCACTTTATCATGGAGGTAGCGATTATTATCACTAATTGTTGTATTTGAGCCAGTTCCACTTAAAATATATGAAGACACTTTGTCCGAATCGGACACTTTATTAAAGTCTAGCTTAATATTTTTACGTTGGTAGGCCGGGACTTCTTCGTATTTGTCTATATTTTTATTGTATTCAGCTGTTTCTACAACCTGTGAATTGCTGTTCTGAACTGCCGCTTTAATTTCATTAAGTCTTGTTTTGGTAAAGCGTGCATTAAGGTCTCCTTTTTCAAATTGATTAGCAGGAATACTTGTCTTTGTAGAGGATATTTCTTCAGGTGCAGATGTTGTATTGGGTTGGTTGTTGCTCTTGTTTGTAGAGCTAAGGGTAATTTCATTATTGCCTAGTGTGCTTTTAGTGGGCTTATTATCATTGATTTTAATCTCATTTGATACTTGTTCTGTTTTAACGTCCTCGTCAATAGGAGGAAACCCATTAATTACAAAATCGGGTTCTTTGGAGGCTGCTTTTTCTGTGCTGACATATACTTCGGGAATATCATTGGTTTCAAAACCTGTTGCAATAACTGTTACCGCTATTTTTTCGCCAAGGTCTGGGTCGTCCGAGCTGCCCCATATAAGGTCGGCACTGTTGCCAGCCCGTTCTTGCACATAGTCGTTTATGAAACCAATTTCGTCCATAGAGGCTTCTGATGTGCCAGAAGTTATATTTAGTAATAGGTTTTTTGCACCGCTAATATCGTTGTTATTTAGGAGTGGGGAGTTGAGTGCGGCTTGTACTGCTTTTTTTGCCCGGTCTTCGCCTTCGCCTTCACCTGCTCCCATAAGGGCTACGCCACTATCGGACATTACTGTTTTTACATCTGCAAAATCGACATTTACATGCCCGTCTTTTGTAATGATTTCTGCAATGCTTTTTGCACCTGTTGTAAGTACATCGTCAGCCTTGCCAAAGGCTTCTTTTTGCCCAAGGTTGCCGTACATTTCTCTGATTTTTTCGTTGTTTACAATCAGGAGCGAATCTACATATTTGCTCATTTCAGCGATGCCTTCTATGGCTTGGTTTATTCTTCTTCGACCTTCAAATCGGAAGGGAATTGTTACAATTCCTATGGTAAGGATATCCATATCTTTGGCTACTTGTGCAATAACTGGTGCTGCACCAGTGCCTGTACCACCGCCCATTCCGGCGGTTACAAAAAGCATTTTTGTATTGGTACCAAGATGATGTTTTAGGTCATCTACACTTTCTACGGCAGCTTCACGCCCCCGCTCTGGGCGGTTGCCTGCACCCAGTCCTTCGGTAAGGGTTATGCCTAGTTGTATGCGAACTGGTACTGTGCTTTTAGAAAGTGCTTGTGCATCGGTGTTGCATATCATAAAATCGACACCTTCTATGCCTTGTTTATACATGTGGTTTACTGCGTTTCCGCCGCCACCGCCTACGCCTAGTACTTTTATAATTGATGATTTATTTGTTGGTATTTCAAAAGGTAAAATTTCGTCAGCCATAACTTAAAGTTTTTTTAGTTTTAAATACTAAAGGTAATTAATTTGTGAAAGTTGAACTCTATAGAGGTTTAAAATTCATCATTTACTGATTTATCATCGTCAGATCCAAAAAGAACGGATATTTTTGAGCCGAACCATGCGCCAAGGTCTAGTTTTTTACTGATTTTTTGCTTTCTAGAGGCGAGTTCATTTTCTGCCTCGGTGGCTTGTTCGGATAATATTTCGTTTTCGTCCAACGCAATTGCATTTTCTTTTTTCTGTGCAAGTTGCTCTAATTCAAGTTGGGTTATTTCATCTAAGGTCTGGTAATCAAATCCTTGTACTACAAGTCCTACCGAGGTGGAATATTTGGGGTCTTTTAATTCATCTCGCTCATCGGCAGCCAAGTAGTTTACAGGGTTGGCAATTCTTACGCTCATGCCTGTTTTAAAATTAAAAAGCTGAGATAGGCCTGTGAGTAGCGAGCCGCCCCCTGTAATTGCAACGCCTGCTCCTAGTTTTTCTTGGTAGCCTGATTTTTGGATTTGGAAATCCACAAGGCTAATAATTTCTTCCATTCTTGCTTGGATAATTTGCCCTAAAATATCGAGGTGTATTTCTTTTGACTCTCGTCCACTAACGCCTGGTATTGTTGCAACACAATCTTTAGGTGCAAACTCTGCTAGTGCATACCCAAATTTTGTTTTTAACTCTTCTGCCAGCCGCCTTAATATGCTATAGCCTACTTTAATATCGTTGGTTACCGAATTGCCGCCGTAAGGAATTACTGCGGTGTGGCGTAAAATGCCGTCGTAGTAAATGGCAATATCTGTAGTGCCACCCCCTATATCAACGAGTGCTACACCGGCTTCTTTTTCGTCTTCGGTAAGTACTGCTGCTGCTGATGCAAGTGGTTCTAGTATGAGTTTGTTTACATTTACGCCTATTCTTTCTACGCAGCGTATAATGTTTTGGGCGGAGGTAACTTCGCCAATTACAACATGATAGTTACCTACAAGTTTGTTCCCATACATGCCAACGGGGTTGGTTACGCCATGTTCGTTATCGACTTGGAATGTTTGTGGAATAACATGTAAGGTTTCTTCGCCTGCCTCCATGGCCATGTTGTACATGTCGTTACGCATTTTTTCGATATGGTGCGACTTTATCTCATTGTTCTTGCTGTCCAAGAAGATGGAGTGGCTACTAATTTGGCTCTTGATGTGCTGCCCAGCAATGCCTACATAGGCATTTTTAATGGTTAATCCTGATTTTTCTTCGGCAATTTCAATGGCTTCTTTGATTGCTTTTGCTACTTCGTGTACATTAAGCACTACGCCTCTCTTTACACTACTTGTAGGGGTTTTAACGCTGCCCATGCCCATTATTCTGATACGGCCGTTTTTAGCTTTTTTCCCAATGATAGCTACAATTTTAGTTGTGCCAACGTCGATTGCAGAGATGTAGTTAGGGGTTGAGTTTTTGAGTTCCTCGTGATTCATCTTTTTTTGGTTTTATAACTGATTATTAATTACTGTGGGGGTATTTTAATTATATTTTTCGCCAATTACTTGGTGCTTAAATTTCAGGTTTATTGCCTTATATTTTTTCCAACCATGTTGGTTTATTTTGTTCTTATAGAAGTATTTTAGTTTTGTTAGTTTATTTTCAATGGCTTCAATTTTTCCAAACTTAATAGTGTGCCGCCCTACTCGTGGTACTAGTTCTGCTTCGTTGTTTCGTATATATATTTGTTCTATCTGTGCTTTAAAAAAATCATCTTCAGCTATTTTTTTGCTAAGGCAAAAATTTTTGCTGTTTGGCAATCTGGAATGCTGTCTTGCATTTCTTGTACCGAGTTTAAGTAGAACCGTTCGGTAATTTGCCCATTGGCTACTACCACTCTGGCGATACTCTTTTTTGATACAGGCATTATAAAGCCTTGATTATCAATATAACAACTTTCTTCAAAGCTGTTTATAATCCTTACAACAGGGATTCTTAATTTTATTTTTACATGAAGGCTGCCGTCTATATTCTTAGAAACTTCAGCATTTTCTACCATGGGGTGCTTGTTTATTGCATTTTCTAAATTATCAATATTTATTTTACTGGCGACCTTTCCTATTGGGTTGCCTTCTTTTGATATTAACAAGTTTTTAACATCTTGTTCATCTAAAAATCTGTTTTTTTCATCATCAAGAAATTCGATTGTTATTTTATTGCAAACTATCGAACTGCTTGAATAGGTTACAAAGATAGATAACAAAATAATTCCAACCAAGCCTGTTAAACTCCAAATTATAATTTTCTTTAAATTTTTATGTTTCAGTATGTTAGCCATTTTATTTTAGGTGGTGAATTTTTTGGAAAAAAAAGTTATTAACATGTAATATATTCTTGACAATTAGCACTATAGATTTTCATGGGGTGGTGAGTTTTTTGTTTCTGTAATTCTTATTTAGAATGGTTATAAATTACGTTTTTTTAATATTTTTTCTAATTTTTCAATAATTGTAAACATTTCTCCTGCTCCCATAACTAAAATTATGTCATAATTGAGTATTTTCTGTGCTTTTTCTGTTGTTAAATGTTTTATTACTTCCCCATTTTCGTTCTTCATTTTACTAATTAGTAGCTCGGAAGTAATGCCCGGAATGGGTTTTTCCCTTGCAGGGTATATTGGTAAAATATGCACTTTATCGAGCAAATCTAAACTTTGGGCAAAGCCATCGGCAAAATCTCTGGTTCTACTATAGAGGTGTGGCTGGAAAACTCCGCAGAGTTTTTTAGCTGGGTAAATTTTCTTTACGGAAGTGATAAATGCTTCTAACTCAGTAGGGTGGTGTGCATAATCGTCAATAATTATAGTGTCATTTGTTTGTATTATATATTCAAACCGCCGTTTTACACCTTTATATGTACGCAAGGCTTTTCGCAAGCTCTCGTGAGAAATGCCTGAAATAAGACTGGCAGCCGCTGCTGCCATTGCATTTTCAGCATTAATTTTCCCTGGGGCATAAAAATCGAGCTGTTTAATTTTTCCGAAAGGCGTAATTAAATCAAAAGTTGAGTTTCGCTCTTTAGATTTAAGATTAACTATTTGAAAATCAGATGTTTTACTAAACCCGTAAGTGTAAATTTGCTTGGGCGATTTAGGCGTTTTATCTAAGGTATTTTCCTTTACTATAAGTGTACCAGCTTTGTCAATTTGCTTGATAAATTGATAAAAAGTACGTCTTAGCTCTGCTGCATCGCCATAAATATCGAGGTGGTCGGCATCTATGGAGGTGATAATTGCAGTATGTGGGCGAAGTTGTAAAAATGAGCGGTCAAATTCATCGGCTTCGGCGATTGCAAATTCTACACTTTGAGGGTGGTCGGAAAGTAATAGGTTGGAGTTCAGGTTTTTAGAGATTCCACCTAAAAAAGCATTGGCTTTTTTTTCTGCGGTACTAAAAATATGAGTCAGGATTGTGGAAACGGTTGTTTTGCCGTGAGTGCCTGCTACTGCAATGGTTTTGTGCTGGTTACAAATTTCGCCCAATACTTCCGAGCGTTTTTTTATGGTGTATTTTCGTGCTCTAAAAAAAACTAATTCAGTATTATTTTCAGGTATTGCTGGTGTGCAAACAATAAGTACTCGCTCTTGTGGGCTGTGTATGAAAGTGTTGGGTATCAGTGCAATATTGTCATCGTAATGAATTTTTATGCCTTCTTCGGTGAGTGTTTTGGCAAGTGGGCTTTCGAAGCGGTCGTAGCCGGCAGTAAAAATACCTGCGGCATTAAAATACCGTGCCAAAGCACTCATGCCTATACCGCCAATCCCAATAAAATAAACGGCTTTTAATTTTTTGAAGTCCATCGGAGCAGTAGGGTCTTATTTAGTTGGAGCAAATTTTTCTAGAATAGAGTGCGTTAGTTTGTCTATTTCTTTCTTTGATTTTTTACTTTTAAGCTGCTCGGCATACAGTAGAGTTAGCTCTTCCATGCCTTTTTGTATTGTTTCAAATTGGCTTTCGATAATCTGTTTTTTTTGGAATGCTTTATTTTTAAGTTGCAATTTGTACACTTCTACGAGTAATTTATCGCTGCTTACTGGCTCTGTTACAAGCTGTTCTAGTTTTTGTGGGGAAAATGTCCCTTCCGGGATATTTTTTACTTTTTCAGCATAGGCAACATAAAGCGTTTCTAACTGATTTCTTTTCAGCACTATATTTTCATCTAAAACTTTGGCGTAAAGTTGGCAAAGTTCGTAGGTAATTACTTTTGCATCAAATTTTTTGGCATCTAGTGTACTTATAATTTCCTCGGTTTTGGTTTTGTATTTTTTGTCTTGGTGAACTATGTTTAGCATTTTGCAGGCCGCTTTTACATTCTCTTTAAAGCCCGAATTGTCTTTATTAAACCGCTTATCGTACATTAGTTCTAAGGAGGAAAAAACTTTTTTCATGTCCCGAAAAGTTTCGATAACTTCATCGGATTGTTGGTTGGCAATTAGGGTTTCATTGGCTTGCAGCTGATCCTCGCCAGATAAAATCTGTAAATATTCGTTATTATAAGCATAAAACCGCTCCATATTCTTGAGGGTTTTGAAATTTTCGGTTGCCGCCTCCGCTACTAGTGTACCTGCCTTTGCAGCATCTGCTTTTCTGTTTTTTAGGATTTTGCCATCGTTGGTACAACTTGAAAATCCTATAAAAAGGAGTGCAATTATTGTGTATTTTATTGTTTTCATAATTTTGATATAGTATATAAAGGTTCTTATTTTAAATATTTAGATTGTTTATTTTACAAGGTTTAATACCTGTTCTGCAATTTTTTTTGCCGAATTTTTAACGCCATGTTTTGCAATACTTTCCTGTAATTGTTTGCATTTTTCGTTGTTCAGGACAAGTGAAATTGCAGTTTCAATAAGCTGATTTTCAGCATCTTTATCATTAACTAAAAGGGCTGCTCCGGTTTCAGTAAGGGCGAGTGCATTTTTTGTTTGGTGGTCTTCTGCAACATTTGGTGAGGGCACCATAATACACGCTTTTTTAAGTAAGCACAATTCCGAAATTGTACCTGCACCAGCTCTCGAAATTACAACATCAGCCGCAGCAAAGGCCATATCCATTCTCGAAATAAAAGCGGTGGCTTTTATATTGGGGGAGTGGTGGTCTTGGGCTACCTTTTCGCACTCGTTAATGTAATTTCCGCCTGTTTGCCAAATTAATTGCACATCGGCATCAGTTATTTTTTTTATATCTTTTATAATGCTTTCATTAATTTTTCTAGCACCACCACTGCCCCCAACGCTTAGTATTATAGGTTTTTGGGCATCTAGCCCAAAAAAAATGGCTGCTTCGCTTTTGCTTGGTGGCGAAATTAATAAATTTTCTCGTACTGGGTTTCCTGTTTTTATAATTTTTTCGGCAGGGAAAAAGCGGTCTAGATTATCGTAGGCAACACATATTTTTGATGCCCGCTTGGCAAGCAGTTTATTAGTGATGCCAGGGTAAGAGTTTTGCTCTTGAAGCAAACTAGGGATACCCATTTTAGAGGCTTTGTAAACCAAAGGGCCACTAGCATATCCGCCAACACCAATGGCAATATCGGGTTTAAATTGTTTTATTATTTGTTTTGATTTTCGTAAACTTTTAATTAGTTTGAAAAAAAAAGTAATATTTTTAAAGGTTAATTTTCGTGCAAAACCAGTGATTTCTAATAGCTCTATATTGTAGCCTGCTTCGGGTACTTTTTTTTCTTCAATTTTGCCTTTTGCCCCAACAAATAAAATTTCTACATTTTTCTCCGTTGCTTTTACCGCCTGAGCAATTGCAATTGCAGGGAATAGATGCCCGCCAGTACCGCCACCACTAATTATTATTTTTAGAGCTTTCATTTTATAGTGTTAATTCCCCTTAGCCTTGTAATTGTATTTGGGAAAAGGGCAAGAGGCAAATTGTAATAGAAATTTAAAAGAATAGTGCATTGCAAAATTGATTTGACCAAAAAATTGGGCAACAAAGATAGGCTATTTTTTTAGGATACCAAAGGGATATTTTATGATTTTGAATGGCTGTTTGCTAAGAAAATAAGGTTTTATATTATAAGGTGTAAAATAAACAGAATAAAAGTAAGGTAAATTTTACAATTCTGCAAATTTTTACTACTTTTGAACAGCCTTAAAAAATAAGCAATAGCAAGGGCTTTTACTTTAAAGAATAATGTTCAGAAAAAAGACTTTGGAATAAATTTTGTATGTAAGCATTGAATATCCTAAAAACTAACAAGTATAAAGATGTCCTCACCCGAAAAAAATAAACCCTTCTTGTTTGATAAAGAAACAGTTACTGAAATTGTTAAAATATTATCAGTTATAGAAAACCAAGTGAGCGAATTGCAACAATGCTCCTCTTCGGATTTTGTGATGCTTAATTCGTATTTAAAAAAACAGTATAATCAAATTGAAGCCATTTCCGAGAACGTCGCTAATGTCTATGAACTTACAGCAGGGGCTGATAATGAGCAGATTACATCTGAACTTCAGCAGTTTTATTTAGCGTTTAAAGAAGGCATGCTTTCTGCCGAAAAAGAATTATCGGGCAATATAACTGTGCTAGAACAAATAGTATCGGACACTAATCTTATGCACATTCCTCTTAAAAATTTTGTGCAAAACATTGTTACTTTCAATTTCCTAACCAATAGCATGAAGTTTAATATCGTCTATTACGATAAAAAAAATAATAAGCTATTAGACGGTGAAATTGAGACATTCAGAAAAAATATACTTAATTTAAAGCGCATTAGTTCGGCTTTTGAGGAAGCGGGTTTGCAGATAAAAAGTTCGGCAGGACTTATTTTTTCGAGCACACGCAATATGAAGGAAAG
>CAMZKQ010000210.1 GCA_947311265.1 uncultured Chlorobiota bacterium
CAGGCAGCCAAAACGGTGGCGGCGCCCATTTTATCGTCGGAGGTAAACATTACTTGCCCCAACTCAGAGAATATTTGCTTCACTAAATCTTGCTCTTTTTGGCTAGCATTTTTTGACGAAATTAGTGTCATGGATTGCTGAACGGCCGCTGCCGTATTGGGCATAGCCCTAAAAATAGGGAGCCCCTCTGGTAGCCTCTTGGCAAGAGTGGGTAATTTTACCCCGGTAACTACCGAAATTACGATGTGCTTATTGTCTTGAAGGCTAGTTTTAATTTCGTCCAGAATTTTGGGCAACTGCTTTGGTTGTACGGCAATAATTATAATTTCGGCATTTTTTACGGCAGCTCTATTGTCTGTAAGAAATTCAGCACCATCAATTTGCAGTTTTTTACTAAGCCGCCTTTTGGTAAGCAAGAGGTTTTCTTTGGTGTAAAATCCTGATTTTAAAATGCCTTTGGCAATGGACATGCCAATATTTCCTGCTCCTAGAATTGCTATTTTTTTCATATTAAATAAATTTTTCTTTATTTTGTTGTCTTGCATCAAATCTGGCAACCTGTTTAAGTGAGGTACTAGCAGATATAAAAATTGTACAAAACTAAAAAACAATTACTTTTGTACAGCACTAAATTATAATTTTTATGAAAAAATCAAGTAGTTTACTTTTTATATTTTTTGTTTTTGTAAGTTTTTCGTTTGCCCAATTAAGCAGGGTCGAAGCGAATGGAAAATATGGCTATGAAAATACATTTGGCAAGCCAATTATAGGCAATAAGTACGATAAAGCTGGGTATTTTAGCAATGGTTTTGCCGAAGTTGAAAGGGGTAAAACAAAATATATTCTTGATATAAATGGCAATGAATACGCATTAGCAACTGGTAAAAAAGAACTAAACGGCAACAGCCGAGCATTAAAATTAGAGGGCGATTTTGCCCAAATACCAGCTACGGTTTTTAACTTCCCAAACCTTGAAGTATTAATTATTAAAAGTTCATCGGTGGCGTTTGTAGAAATTTCAGCGGCAATAGCAAAGCTAAATAATTTAAAACTAATTTACTTATCGGCAAGTAAGCTAGATAGGCTACCCAAAGCGTTTGCAGAATTAAAGCAGCTTAAAACCCTCGGTATTAATAAGTGTAGTTTTACATCGTTCCCAAAAGTTATTACGCAGCTAGAAGGTTTGGAACAACTTTTTTTTACACATAATAAAATCACATCTCTACCTAAAGAGTTTAGCCATTTGGGCAGATTAAAATTAGTCAATTTAGCACATAACGAATTTGCAGATTTTCCTAAATATTTACTCGAGCTAAAACAGTTAAAACGCTTAGAAATCAACCATAATAAATTAACCAAACTGCCCGCAGGTATCATAAATTTACAGCAACTTAGCTACCTAAGGCTTTGCCACAACCAGCTTGAAGGCATCGCCCCAGAAGTGGGCGAGTTGAAAAATTTGCGTTATTTGCACACCTGCAACAATGGGCTTACAACATTTCCTGTGGCCATTTTTAGTTTAAAAAAGCTAGAGCAATTTGCTTCTACAGGCAACAAAATAAAGGAACTCCCAGAAGGTATTGCTAGATTAACCAACTTAAAAAGTTTATCCCTTTCGAGAAATAAATTAATAAAATTGCCCAACAATTTAAGCCAACTTACTAAACTAACCAGCTTTTCTATCTCAACTTGCGGGTACACCAAAATTCCCGAAGTTGTTTGGGAACTAAAGCAGCTTGAAAGCCTGGGATTAAGTTACAACCCATTTGGGCAATTACCATCAAAAATAGAAGACTTTACACAGCTAAAACGGCTATTTTTACGCTCCTGCAAACTAAGTAATTTACCACAGAAAATAGGGCAGTTGAAACAGCTAGAACATCTTGATATTACTGAGAACCAGCTAAGTACCCTGCCTACTTCTATTTCAGGCCTTGGCGAATTGAAAAATTTAGACGCTTCTTTTAACCAATTTAAGTCCATTCCTACTGGGGTTTACAAACTTGAAAACTTAGTATCGCTTGATTTTTCAAATAACGAAATTGGCAGCATTTCGCCCAATATATCCTCACTTAAAAGACTAAAAAATCTTAGCATTAAAAAATGTAGTTTAAAGGTGCTGCCAAAAGAAATCGGGCAATTAACCCAACTCATTATTTTGAATATTGCCAGTAACCAAATACACAAGTTGCCCCCAACAATGGAACATCTAACACAGCTCACCACGCTTAATGCCCAAGCCAATAAATTTAAGCTATTTCCTCCTGTTATTTACAAAATAAAGAGCCTTGAAACACTTTATTTAAACGGTAATAAAATAAGAAAAGTAAGCCCCAAAATTGGCACACTCCAAAATTTAAAATCACTTTTTCTAAGCAATAATAAACTTAAAGGAGGACAAAAAAAACAGCTGAAAAAGAGTGTTCCTGAAAACTGTAACCTAAAGTTAGAGTAATGGAAAAGTATGATTTAATTACTATTTTAGGGGCAACAGCAAGTGGCAAAACTACTTTTGCCGTAGGCTTGGCCAACGAGCTAAACAGCGAAATAATAAGTGCCGACTCTCGCCAAGTCTATAGGGATATGGATATTGGAACAGGGAAAGACATTGAAGAATATCAATACAACGGAAAAAAAATACCGTATCACCTTATTAATATAGTCGAAGCTGGCGAAAAATACAACCTGTACCGCTACCAATCCGACTTTAAAGGCATTTACGAGCGTTTACAAAAAAAATGCACGCCCATATTATGCGGTGGTACAGGGCTATACATCGAAGCGGTACTGAAAGGCTACCGCCTTATAAATGTGCCTTTGAATGAAAAATTACGAACTAAATTAGAGCTAAAAACAGATGCCCAGCTAAGCACCCTACTCAAAAACATAAAAGAACAGCACAACACAAGCGATACCTCCGTAAGAAAAAGAATGATTAGGGCAATAGAAATTGCCTTATATTATAAGGAAAACCAAGGAATAGATGTTTCATACCCGAAAATAAACAGCCTCATTTTAGAAGTCCGCTACGATAGGGAAACCCGCCGAAAAAGAATTACCCAAAGGCTACACCAACGCCTAAAAGAAGGCATGATTGAAGAAACAGAAAACTTAATACAAAGTGGTATCCCCCCAGAAACACTCATTTACTACGGGCTAGAATATAAATTTATTACCCTCTACCTTAGCGGGAAAATAACGAAGCAAGAAATGGTCGAAAAGTTAAATATTGCCATTCATCAATTCTCTAAACGCCAATTGACTTGGTTCAGAAAAATGGAACGCAACGGGTTTACAATACATAAAATTGATGGCAAGCTACCCATTAAAGAAAAAATAAAACGTGCCAACTTGCTGATAAGCAATAACTAAACCCAAAAAGTAAGCAAAAAGTAAACCTAAACTGCTTTTTATTCCTTTTTTTTTTGAAAATACTTTTATATTTATAGATTTGCACCCTGAAATCAGAAAGTTTAAATACTTATAAACTAAATATTTAGTTTCTAATTTATACTTCTGATACATAAAACCAATTTTATTATTAACTTTAATTAAACAAAAATTAAATGATTTACGCAGCAGAATTAACAAGATTTGAATCCATAATGAAGCAGCTCACTGAAATAGCAGTAGAGTATGGGCCTAAGCTAATCGGTGCAATTGCCGTATGGATTATCGGAGGAATGGTGGTAAAAGCCTTAACCAAAGGCTTTGGAAATATGCTTGACAAAAAAGACACCGATGCCTCTTTAAAGCCATTTTTAAAAGGCATAGTAGGAGCACTACTAAAAGTAATGCTTGTAATCGCCGTTTTAAGCATGCTCGGTATAGAGATGACCTCATTTATTGCCATTCTTGGAGCAGCAGGCTTAGCAGTAGGTTTAGCACTATCAGGCACTTTGCAAAACTTTGCAGGCGGAGTAATGTTACTTATTTTTAAACCATTTAAAGTAGGCGACTTAATCTCCGCCCAAGGACACACCGGGGTAGTCAGCGAAATTCAAATTTTCAACACTATCCTTAAAACGCCAGATAACAGAACAATAATTATACCTAATGCAGGACTATCGAACTCGGCAATGGTAAACTTCTCGACCGAAGAAAAACGTAGAGTAGATTGGACTTTCGGTATTGGATATGGCGATGATGTTGATGCCGCAAAAGTTGTTATTAAAGAACTTTGCGATGCAGACTCTCGTATCTTAAAAGAGCCAGGCGTATTTATAGCCGTATCTGAATTAGCAGATAGTTCGGTAAACTTTACCACAAGAGCATGGGTAAATGCAGCAGATTACTGGGGCGTTTTCTTCGAAATGAATGAAAAAATCTACAAAATATTCGACCAAAAAGGACTAAATATTCCTTACCCACAAATGG
>CAMZKQ010000211.1 GCA_947311265.1 uncultured Chlorobiota bacterium
TAGGTTGTGCCTACGTAAAGAGTCTATAATTTTCATGGTCGTCATGTTAGTATAGAGTAGATTTTCTATTCGGACATCTCGCTTTATTTTGTTTACTTTCTTCTCCACTTGGTCGAGCTCGGCATCTGTAAATTTTCGCCCTGTAACAATATAAAATTCAGAAGCCGAAGAGGCTTTTTTGGGGTTTACAATATCACTTTGCCTAGCGGCAACAATAGCCCCTTTTTTATGAAAAAATTGGGGCAAAATTTCTGCAGGAACGGTATAATTTACTGTACCACTTTTTGTTGCCCCTGTTTCTATGGTAAACGATTTAATTACTTTCTGAAAAAGCATATTGTTATAAAACCCTTTTTCAACCAATGTAATAAAGTTGCTCTTGTGTTGAGGGGTTTCGTTGTAGAGCTTTGCTTTTATTATCCCGTAAGGGGTTTTAATATTTACAATGGTATCTTTTTCTTTTTTTTCGCCATCGCTACAGCCCGAAGCAAAAGCGAGCAAAAGTAGCACTGCTATAAATATATTTAATGTATTAAATTTCATAAATCATATCTTAAAACACAAAAGTACAAACTATTGCTAAGAAATCATTATTTCTTTATAAAAAAAGGTAGAAAGTTTTTTTTGGGGAAGTAGATATAAGGTGTAATTTCGAATTTCATTTAAAATAAAAGTATGGGGGATTTAAAACTATTACTGTACACATTTAGCTTGTTGTTTTTATTTTCTTGCACTGAAAAAAAGAGGCAAACAGAAGTAATTGTTTTCCAAGCAGGAAGTCTAGCAAAGCCTTTTCGAGAATTGAAAAATGCCTTTGAAAAAGAAAATCCACAAATTAAAGTGCGTATAGAAATTTCAGGCAGCGTAGAATGTGCCAGAAAAATAGCAGATTTAGGAAAAAATTGCGATATAATTGCTTCGGCAGATTATAAGATTATAGAAAAAATGCTACTCCCTAAATACACCGACTCTGTACGGAAATTTGCCACCAATGCAATGGTAATTGCATATCGGGAGCATTCCCAACTTGCAGATGAAATAAACCAAGAAAATTGGTACCGCATTTTGCCAAAATCGGCAGTTTTTTTTGGGCGTTCCGACGAAAACCATGACCCCTGCGGATACCGTACTATTTTGCTTTGGCAACTGGCAGAAAGCGTTTACCAGCAAGAGAATTTTACTAAACAGATGCTTGCAAAAGATAGGGCATTTATTCGCCCAAAATCTTCTGAACTACTTGCTTTGCTCGAAACTGGTGCAATAGATTATGCCTTTCTGTACAAATCTGTTGCTTTACAGCACAAGCTAAAATATATTAATTTGCCTAAGGCAATTAATTTAAGCGATTTTTCGCTTTCAGAAAACTACAAAATGGCAAGCATTGAAATTCAAGCAAGCAAAAATAAGAACATTAAAATACACGGTGCACCAATAATTTTTGGAATAAGTGTCTTGAAAGCCTCAAAAGATAAGCCCGCTGTAAAACACTTTTATAAATTTTTATTCTCCGAAAAAGGGAAAGCTATTTTTAAAGCTAATGGTTTGCCACTGATTTAAACTTAAATTTATTTTAATTACAGAGGCGCGTTTTTTGATATTTTTACTAGCTTTGTGGCGTAAAAAAATAGTTATTATCAAGAAAATACCAATGAGCGATTTGAACGAAAAAAAGTACTACGAACAAAACGAAATTTTTACCGAGCAGGTAAAAGCAGGAAAAAGGACTTACTACTTCGACATGAAGGAAACTAAAAAAGGCGACCGCTACCTTGTTATAACCGAACGCAATAGGCGATACAAAGAAGACGGAAGTTTTAGAGTTGAAAAGCAAAAAGTATTTTTATTTGAAGAGGATTTTGAAAACTTTAAACAAGCCCTAAACAACGCCTCTGCTTTTTTTAATTCCACTGAAAAACGAGAGGATAAGTACACAAATAAAGACGTAAACGATAGCAATGAAGAAGAAATAGAGTATTACCAGCCCCCAGAAATGCTAAGAAAAAAGAAAAAGAAAGAGGAACCATCAGACGAAGATATAAAGGACTCTTCTTATTTTACAGATATTAATTTTGACGATATATACGATTGATAATGAGGTAGATATGATGGTTGCCTAATACCCTAATACAAAAACTCGATATGTAAATAATCGAGTTTTTTTGCCTTTATTAAAATAAAAGGCTTACTTTGTATAGCAACTATTCTAAAACACAAGAAGAGCTTGCCCATAAAACGAATTGAGAACACAAAATGATAACAATTATAGACTATAAAGCCGGCAATGTAAAATCAGTACAAAATATCCTTAAAAAAATTGGCTGCAAATCTATATTATCCAGCAAAATTGAAGACATAGAAAATGCAGAACGCCTAATTCTCCCCGGAGTAGGGGCATTCGACCACGGCATGCAAAAACTTGAAGATTCAGGCTTAATCCCAATATTGAACAAGAAAGTACTAGAAGATAAAACGCCAATTTTAGGCATCTGCCTTGGGGTACAGCTATTTACTAAGGGCAGCCACGAAGGCAAAAAAAAAGGGCTCGGCTGGTTCGATGCCCAAACCGTAGCTTTTGATAAAAAACAACTTGGCAGTACTTATAAAATCCCACACATGGGCTGGTCAGAAATACTGTATGATGCAGATAATGAGCTTTTTAAAGATTTTCATGAAACCCCACCACGCTATTATTTTGTACATTCGTACCATTTAAAAGCAAATAATGATGCAGACATTTTAGCAAAAACAACTTATGGCTACGAATTTGTAGTAGGATTAGAAAAGGAAAATATTGTAGGGGTACAATTTCACCCAGAAAAGAGCCATAAATTTGGCATGCAATTTTTACGCAATTTTATTGAAAAAACAAAACAATGAAACTTAAACCTTTAATTTTCATAATAGTTATAATCCTTTCAGGAACAGTAGTTTATCCGCAAGGTGGCTATTTACGCTGGGGCGTAACAGGAGGCGGAAATATCTCCAACTTCTTGGGGCCTGACAAACCCAAAGTGTACGAATACGGCTTTGGAGCATCGCTTGGGCTCTATACTGACTACCGCATGACCACCCACGTCTCTATCTGGACGGAATACAACTACGTGCATAGGAGTGTACAGTTTTCCGAAAATATAAAATACCTAGAAGGTGGGCGAATGGTAATCGATGAGCGAAACGAGTTTTTTCATGTCCCAGTAATTTTTAAAGTCCGGCAGGATAACGAAGTATTTAACGCCACATTTGGCGTTGGCGGCTCAGCCTCTATACTCACCCGAAAAGTACGCAGTATCCAAGTGTATATCAACGACTTTCCAATTATAAAAGACCCCTTTTACAGCAGCGTTCCCACTTGGGCAGATTTTGGAGCTACAGCCACTGGCACTCTGCATTACAGAGCTGCTTTTTTAGATGTGAAATATTACATGAGCCTGCGTAATATTTTTCAAGGCGAAGATGCCAGAGAAATGCGTTATCAAACCGCCACTATTTCTATGGGATACGAATTTAACCACCCCGAACCATTTGGGAATAAACGCAGAAGAATCAGTGCATGGCTGGGCTTAAAATATAAAGTGAAACACCTTTTTAAATAAGCAATATTGATAAAACATGAGAAACAGCACCATAATAGTATTCATCTTAATTTTAGTAAGCTTTAATAGCATTGCACAAGAAAAAGCAACTGCCAATGCCAACGAGGTCGCTAAATTTTTAGCTGGTAAGCCATCAATAAAGTACGCAAAATTGCAAAAAAAAAGTTGGTACAAAACCCACAAAAAGGACATAAATTGGGGTTGGAATCAATACACAAAAAAGACACTTGAACAGATTAAAACATGGAATACTACAACAGGATTGCCCACAAAATCCTATAGCGGAACATTATTTTACCCTTTTTCAGGCCCCGATTTTTTGTATGCCAATGCCTTTTTTCCTAATGCCAAAAACTATATAATGCAGGGCTTAGAAGCCCCCGGTAAATTGCCAGATTTTAATAAAATCCCAGAGAATACGGTAAAAAATTACCTTATAAAGTTACGAAAATCGTTGAGTTACATCAATAAGTCAGGCTATTTTGTTACCACACAAATGCTAGATGAATTTTCAGATTTACAGCTCAATGGCACTATACATGTAATGCTTTATTACCTTGCGAAAAATAATTTTGAAGTAATAGAAACACAAAAAATCTATATCACCAAAAAAGGAAAAGCTAAGGTGTATTCAAAATACCCAGGCAACTCCTTTTTAAAAGGTGTAAAATATACTTTTAAGAAAGTAGGCGAAGAGCAAATAAAAACAGCATATTACCTTAGAGTAAATGCCGAAAATCAGGCTTTGCGTTATCACCCTGAATTTTTAAAATTTGTTGCCTCTTTTGGGAAATCTACAACCTATTTAAAATCAGCATCTTACTTGATGCACAATAAAGAGTTTATTACAATCCGAAATTTTGTATTAAAAAACAGTAATGATATTCTGCAGGACGATACAGGGCTGGATTACAGCGATTTGAATAAAAAATTTGATATTCGACTTTTCGGAGAATACACCAAAACAATTAAAGTCTTTAATTACCGCTTTCAAAAAGACCTACAACTGGCATTAAGCAAAGAAAAACGCAATAAAGATTTACCCTTCCATATTGGTTACAACCGCTGGCACGATGAAGCGATTTTAATGTACGCAGTAGCTAACCCAAATAAAAAAACAGAATCTGTAGAGACCATTGCCAAAACTACAACAGTACCAATAATTAAAAAAAATGAAGCTGAAAATAACTCAACGGAAGTGCTTAAAGGTATTGAAAATAAAGATGTTGTTACTTTTAAAGTCCAAATAACAATGTCAAATGTACCCATTACTAATAAAAAATATTTCAGTAAACTGGGTTATCAACCAGATGTTTACAAAGAAAAAGGGAACTACAAATACACCATCGGTAACGAAACAACTTATGCCGCTTGCAAACAGTACAAATCAGCCGCAAAAGCACTTGGCTTCGACGACGCATTTACAGTGGCCTTTTACAAAGGCCAACGGATAGACGTAATAAAAGCAATTAAACTACAAAAAAACGACCATTAAATGAATGTAAATAAAAAACTAATAGAACAATTTTATACTGCTTTTGCAGCCGCAAATGCAGATAAAATGAACGCTTGCTATCACGATAATATTGAATTTTCAGACCCAGCATTTGGACAACTCAAAGGCGAAAAAGCAAAAGCAATGTGGGCGATGCTTTGCCAAAATGGCAAAGATTTAAAGGTTACATTAGTAAGCTCAGAGGCTTATGAAAAAGAAGGGACTGCACAATGGAATGCAAAATATATTTTTAGCAAAACAGGGCGGGAAGTCGAAAATATAATCCATGCAAAATTCAAATTTGCCGAAGGAAAAATAATAAAACACGACGATACTTTCAACCTAAGGAAATGGGCTGGGCAAGCCATGGGCATCAAAGGCAAAATACTAGGAGGTACTCGCTTTTTTAGGGAGCGGTTGCAAGAACAAACAAACTACATGCTAAAAAAATACATGGAAAATAAAGCTAAACATTAAGCCTTTATTTAGAAAATCCAACCTCACGCTCTTCGTCAATTTTTATTGTTTTGGAGATAAAGTAAGCCTTCACTTTTAAGCTGCCTTTGGCAGTAATCTTTACTTTTTTCTTTGAAAAAA
>CAMZKQ010000212.1 GCA_947311265.1 uncultured Chlorobiota bacterium
ATATTTGGCGAAGAAGCTAATAAAGACCTACTTATAGATTTTCTTAATGGAGTATTAAGCTCTGAAAATGAGTTTATTACAGAACTCTCCTATAAAAATTCGGAGAAACTGGGGCAAACAGGGATAGACAGAAACGTCGTTTTCGACCTGTATTGCCAAAATGCGGAAGGTGAAAAGTTTATTGTAGAACTACAGAAAGCAAAGCAGTCCTTTTTTAAAGATAGAATGCTTTATTATAGTAGTTTCTCAATTCAGGAGCAAGGTAAAAAAGGCGATTGGAATTACGAGCTACAAAAAGTTTATGTTATTGGTATTTTAGATTTTATTATTGATGAGGATAATAAAGACAAAATAGTTTTTAGCCACAACCGCTTGATGGATAAGGATAGGAAAACAACTTTTACAAAAAAGTTGAACTTCGTAACCCTTCAAATGCCTAACTTTACAAAGCAGGTAGATGAACTCGAAAATAATTTTGAAAAATGGCTCTATGTAATAAAAAACCTAAGCTGGCTAGAGAATGTACCCACAAAATTACAAGATAAGGTTTTTGAAAAGCTATTTTCAGTAGCGTCTTACGAAGCTTTAAATAATACTGAAAAAAAGAAATATCGAGAGAGTGAAAAATACTATAATGACCTAAAAAACTCCCTAGATACTGCCTTCGAGGACGGTAAAAAAGAGACCGAATCCGAGCTAGTACCAATGCTTGAAAAAGCCCTTGCCAAAGAGAAAGCAGCCCTTGCCAAAGAGAAAGCAGCCCTTGCCAAAGAGAAAGCAGCCCTTGCCAAAGAGAAAATAGCAAATATAAAACTTGCCAAAAAGATGCTGAAATATGGCGAGCCAATCAGTGAAATAATTAGGGAAACAGGCTTGAGTGTTACAGAAATAGCACACTTAAAATAATATAGAAGATTACTTTTTGCTCACAGCCCAAAAGAAATAGGACATTGAAAATATTTCCTAGGATAAGTCTGTGCTTAGGTAATTTTATCGAATGAATTAAGTTTTATAAATAGTATGTATAATTTACATGGCAATCAAAAATAGAGAATCGGCTAATTGGCCAATACTGAAATACTATTTTTAAACCTTAATAAACAAGTAAAAATCCAATAATAAATGAAAAATATATTTGTAACAGCGCTACTTATACTTATTGCGACGACATTATTTTCTCAAGTAAAAAAGCCGCAAAATTTGCGCAGGTATGACCAAAAAAAGTTACACTTTGGGTTTAGTTTGGGGCTAAATACAACCGATTTTTATATGCGAAATTCAGATACTTTTTTTAATGAAGTTGGTATTGGAAATGTGTATTCTATTGAAAATTCTCAGAATTTAGGGTTTCATCTAGGGCCAATTTCTGATTTTCGCTTAGGCGAATATTTTAACCTGCGTTTTTTAATAAATCTATCTTTCAGCCAGCGCGACCTCACTTATACTGTTTTTGAAGATACGCTAAATGGCAAACCCGTTTTTGAAACCCATACGATGATTTTACCTTCTACATTTATAGAGTTTCCGCTGTTGCTAAAATACAAATCTAAGCGAATAAATAATTTTCGTCCCTATTTAATTACAGGCGTTTCGCCTAAGTTTGACTTTTCGTCCAAGAAAAAAATAAAGCCAGAGGAGATGCCCAAGATACGGCTCAACCAGTTTGATGTTTATTACGAAATAGGTGCAGGAATAGATATGTACACTACTTATTTTAAATTCTCGACCGAGCTTAAATATGCAGTTGGTTTCCTGAATATGGCCAACCCCGATAATACGGTTTATACCAGTAGTTTTAACTACCTAAAATCGAATATGGTAGTACTCTCTTTTCATTTTGAGTAAAAAGCATGTGGTTTTATAAGGCTATTTTTGGCGTTTTTTCTGTATTGCTTTGATGTCCAGCTCGGTCAAGGATATAAAATTCAAATTGAATGGTATCATAGGCCAGTTGTTGATTTAAATTGTAAGGGAAATTTATATCGACACTAATACTTGCATCAAGTGTCTTGTCTTGCCCTAGTGGCGTGGCATAGGGGATTCTGTATTTGTATAGCTTCGAGGCGGCAGTGTCAATTACCATCTGCCCATTCTCATTTTTATAGAGGGTTAGAAACATATCGTTGTCAATATTGTCGTTGGAGCCAATATCGCCATCGCCATCAATGACATGAAAGATGAGTTTTAAATTTCGTCCTTTCTGACCAAGTATATCAACAGTCTCATACTGCTCGGCACGGAGGTAACTAATCGCAGGCTCGGCAGGATACCGAGGTGGAGTTTTGCACGAAAAAACAGAAAGTCCTATAATTAAAAATAGTATTGAATGTATTACTTGTTTTTTCATGAGTTTGAATTGTTTTTAATAAAAAAAGCACCAAGTAAAATTAAACTTAATTACTTGGTGCTTGTTTTGTTTAACCTGCGGTGAAATTCTCAGCATTATCAATAATACCCTTTAATTGGTCAGGATTATGAATGAGTACTGGCATGTGTGCTGGGCAAATCCCCATGACTTTACCTTTGTACTTAATTTGAATTACTGGCACTTC
>CAMZKQ010000213.1 GCA_947311265.1 uncultured Chlorobiota bacterium
GGGCTATTTTTAATATTTATTTTTATTGGCGTATTTATGTGGAATGAATCTTTTGACACTTCCAAGCTAATAAAAGGCGATAAATTTGGTCAGTTGGGCGATATTGTTGGTGGTTTTATTGGTTCACTTTGGGCGTTAGCAGGCGTTATAATGCTCTATTCTGCTCTAAAAGAGCAACGTGTGGATATTAAAAATAACCAAAAGGCATTGGGCATGCAAATTGAAGCACTAAAAGTACAAACTAACGAATTTCACTTGCAAAGGTTGGAACTTTCCGAAACACGAGCTATATTTGTTGAACAGACTAAAACGTTACGTTTACAACAGTTCGAGCAAACTTTTTTTAATATGCTCAATTTGCATCACCTTATAATAAATGAGCTACGGTTTACTCACCGAAAAAAAGCAATTACAAAAAATACTGAAAATAAGACAAAAAAAATACTGACCACAACAGAAACATTTCACAGGGGCAGAGATTGCTTTAAATATTTTTACACAGAATTACTAAAAACTTACGGAAAACACGCACTACTAGATGCCCATATAAATGAAAAAGAACTTATAAAATATTCTTTTAAAGACTTTTACGACAAATATCAATCTAGCTTAGGGCATTATTTTCAGAATACATTTAAAATAATATTATTGACCAAAAATTCGCCCAAAAACAGTAGCGAATTTTACTTAGACATCTTAAAATCACACATTTCAACTTACGAAAAGTTGCTATTTTTTTATTATTTTGTAGCCACTCCGCCCAAAGAAAAGCTAATTAAAGTGGCAAAAGCACAGCATTTTCTACAAGGCTTCCCGAAAGAAGATTTAGCTAATATTGACCATATAAAATTCTTAGACGCTCATTTCTTTGGTGAATCGTTATAAAAAATCGTCAAACATTTTTTTTACATTATCATGTAATTTATCAATACCCGAGCCAATTTCTTTTGCCTGGTCTTTGCCTTCTAGTACCTTGTCGTCCCCTACTCTTTCCGATTTTAGCTCGGTGTTAAACTCCGATAATTTTTTACTTAAGCTAGCCGAAATTATTTTAAATTGTGCTGCACCTTTTTTTTCAGCCCTTTCCATAAATGTTGATAATTGCTCAAAGCCTTTTTCTAATTCCAGCTTATCGCTAATTGTTGCTGTACCCTCTTTTAGGGCTTTTGAAAAGGCCTCAAAATTGACTTCCAAATGCTCCAAAATACTTTTTGCAGTCCCCTCCAAGCCTTCACCAAATGCTTTTAAATCTTTCAAAAACTCATCGTGCATTTTATCGGCATCAGCCCTGCGTTTTTGGGCCCTATCCAAAATATCTTTGTTTTTTTCTGCATAATCATTTTTCCAAGCACCAAGAAAACCCTCAGCATCTTTCATAAAACTTTTATCCTCCATGAGTTTTAATTTTAAATTTATAATTTCCTAACTCCAAATGTATAATTAATTTTAATATTTCAGAAATAAAAATACCTTCGTTAATAATTTCCTAAAAAAGAACAATGAAAATACTATTAATTGAAGATGAAAGGGAACTATCTGATGCAATGCTTGATTTTTTAAAAACGCAAGGGCATATTTGCGAAATTGCAGAAGATTTTATTACTGCAAGCGATAAAATACACCTTTATATATACGACATAATTATTGTCGATATAAACCTGCCAGGAGGCACTGGTTTAGACATTGTTTCGGAAATAAAAAAAACAAAGCAAGAGACTGGGATAATCATTATTTCGGCACGTAACTCCGTAGAGCAAAAAATTGAGGGCTTAGAACTAGGCGCCGACGATTATTTAGCCAAACCATTTCATCTTGCCGAGCTAAATGCACGCATAAAATCGCTGAACAGAAGGGTGCATTTTAAGGGGGAGAATGATTTGATAATAAACAAGTTAAAAATAATACCAGCCGAACATAGAGTATTTGTAGAGGGCGAAGAAATGGAGCTGACCAAGAAAGAATTTAATCTCCTGCTTTTTTTTGTTTCCAATAAAAATAAAGTGCTTACCAAAGCTGCAATTAGCGAACATTTATGGGGCGATTATATGGATATTGCCGACTCGCACGATTTCATATACACACACATTAAAAACCTGCGGAAGAAATTAGCACAACTAGGCTGCAAAAATTACTTGCAAACAATATATAGCGTTGGTTATAAGTTTTCGCCACCAGAAATATAGCACAATAAAATAATCAATAAAAAGTATTTTATTATCCTTTTTTTACGTTGTATTAGTGATATAAAATGTATTTTTGTAGCTCTACAACTTACTACCACCAAAAGCCAAATTATGAATTTTAAGATACTTAAATATCTTAGTTTTATCGTAATATTTATTTTTTACACCCCAACCATTTACGCACAAAAGCGGGGCAAATGCCCAAGTTCTAAAAATAAAAAATCAAGAGAGTTATACACAGAAGCCATTAGAATACAAGGAGTTAAGTCTAAATCTGCCCTTAAAATGCTAAATGCTGCCACCCGGCACGATAAAAGATTTGTAGATGCTTACTACCTATCTGGAAGAATTAATTATGACAAAGCATTAAAGGAAAACGATACAAAGAAAAGGGCAAATCGTTATGCAGAAGCCATAAAATTTTTCAAAAAAACAATACTCGTTTGTCGCTCTTTTGATGAACACAAAGCCTTTTTTTTTATTGCAAAATCCTACTACAATCAAAAAAAATACCGAAAAAGCAAACCCTATTTTGAAGATTTTATTAA
Organism: uncultured Chlorobiota bacterium; assembly: GCA_947311265.1. Taxonomy (GTDB): domain Bacteria; phylum Bacteroidota; class Bacteroidia; order Bacteroidales; family JAADGE01; genus CAMZKQ01. The sequence continues at coordinate 2,732 of CAMZKQ010000213.1, forward strand.
ATTTACTTCCGCTTTTGTAAAGCGTGGTGATGCCGAACTTTTACTAAAAAATGTGAATGAGTATATCTATTTAGTAGATAATCCTGTAGCCTTTAAGCCCTACAAACTGCCCGGAATAAGCACCCCCACAGACGATGAGTATCTGCCCACATTATCGCCAGATAACGAACTGTTTTTTTTTACACGAAAGGTTACTGACAAGACAAATAACTATAAAGAGTACTTTTCGGCAAGTAAAAAATTAAGCAAAAGAACAGCAAAAAAAGAAGTGTTCTCCAAAGGGAAACCCCTATCTGCACCATTTAACGATGGGCGAAACCAAGGCGGTGCAACACTTACTGTTGATAATAAAAACCTCTACTTTACAATTTGTGGTATCGATAGAACTAGCAGTAACTCGTTTAAAAATTGTGATATTTACCATGTACAAAATAACAACGGAGAGTGGGCTGCCCTCGAAAAAGTATCAGCCAATATAAATGGAGCTTTTTCGTTCGAGGGGCAGCCAAGTATCACGCCCGACGGAAAAACAATGTATTTTGCAAGTTACAGAAAAGGAGGCTACGGAGAGATGGATATTTACTGCTCTAAAAAAGATAAGAATGGCAACTGGGGAAAGGCCTACAACTTGGGGCCTGAAATAAATACTGCTAAAAATGATAAAACCCCATTTATACATGCCGATGGAAAAACCCTCTACTTCGCCAGCGATGGGTGGTTCGGTATGGGGGGCTTTGATATATTCTATACAACACATTCTAAATCAGGAGGTTGGTCTACTCCCAAAAGTATTGGCTACCCTATAAATTCGGAAAGCGATGAACTTGCTTTTGCTATAAGTACTGACGGAATAGGCTTTACTTCTCCTCAAATACACGCTCCAGCAAAGGCAACTGGGACATCTTCTCTTGTGCCATGCCAAAACTAGCCAAGCCCCAACAAGTGCTACTTGTAAAAGGGAAAATACAAACCAACGGTGGCGATACCATTTCTGAAATAAGAGTTATTGTAAAAAGTATGCTTACCAATAAAACGACCGAAGGATTTGCCGATAGAGTAACTGGCGATTACGCACTATCTGTTGCCGTTGAAGAGGACGAAAAATTTATTCTTACAGCTAAGAAAAAAAATTATATTTACAACTCTATTTTTATTGACCCCAAAAACAAACTCTACTTTCCGCCGCCTACAAAAATGAATATTTTAATTAAAAAAATTAAAAAAGGGACTTCGAAGCGGCTTACGAATGTAAATTTTAATTTTAATACCTACCAACTTACAGACACCGCAAAATTTGAACTCAATGAATTAATCAGCTTTCTGCAAGATAACCCCACTATTTCGATAGAAATAAGAGGGCATACCGACAATCTAGGCACAGGAGCATTTAATAAAACACTCTCCTATAAGCGTGCACAAGTAGTAACTAATTATCTGATAATTAAAGGTATAAAGAAAAAAAGATTGCGTTTTAAAGCCTTTGGTGAAACCCAACCACTAAGCTCCAATTCTACCGAAAAAGGAAGGGCTAAAAACAGGCGTGTTGAATTTATAATTCTATAAATTTACACATTACCGTCCATCGCATCAGTAACTACATAGTACCGTGGGTCGTCAATCGAAGTTTCTATAATCGTTTCAAACTTTGGATCAGCTTTCAGCAATAACAATTTACATTCAGGACTCAAATGCGTTAGCTTCAGGCTTTTACCCAATGCAATGTATTTTTCAGCCAAATTTTTTATCGTTTCGATACCCGAATGGTCAGATACTTTTGACTCTATAAAATCAATTTCAACATTATCAGGGTCCTCTTTGGGGGTAAATTTATGATTGAAATTTTGGGTAGAGCCAAAGAGAAGTGGTCCCCAAATTTCGTACACTTTTGTACCGTCCTCCTTAACCCGCTTTCTTGCTCGAATCATAGAGGCATTTTTCCAAGCAAAAACTAAAGCCGAAATTATAACACCAGCAATTACAGCAATGGCTAAA